>NZ_JAYFUM010000011.1:0-220862 GCF_034929435.1 Arcicella rigui | reverse complement strand
TTATGGGGTTGATAGGACTGGTGTTCACCTCTTCCCATCTCGAACAGAGAAGTTAAGCCCAGTGCCGTTGATGATACTGCAATCACATGCGGGAAAGTAGATAAACCCCAAAAATATTTAAACAGCCGTTGTTAGATAAACTATCAACGGCTGTTTGTTTTTAACACAACTCGCAATCTGTGTCAAAAGAAAATATCAAACCAAACCAAAAAAAAGGAGTACATCTTATAGAATGTACTCCTTTTTTTATTATGTTTTCAAGTCATTAATTTTTCTGAAATTCTCCAGTTGCACGAATAGAGATTTCATCTCCAACCATAATTGTTGCTAATTTTCCTCCGATTCCAAAATCACTTCTTTTAATGGTTGTAGTTGCTTTTATACCCAATTGCAGTTTTTTGTTATTTGGATTAGGATGAGCTGCTGGGCCATTCATCGTAACATCTAATGCAATTGGCTTTGTAATGCCCTTAATTGTTATATCTCCATTCATTTTGTACTTATTCCCGCTGATTTTAGTAAGTGAAGTACTTTTAAAGGTAATAGTTGGAAATTTTTCTACATTAAACATATCTTCACTTTTCAAATGATTATCTCTCATTTCAAGATCTGTATTGATACTTGGTGATTCGATAGTGATTTCAAAAACAGCATCAGATAAATCATCTTTTGTTGCTGTAATCTTACCATCAAACTTTTTAAAATAACCGTCAACTTCTGATATACCGTGATGTTCGGCAATGAAGGTGAATTTGGAATGTCCTTTGTCGATAGCCCACTGACCAAATGAAGCTACTGAAACCAATAAAAAGGCAAATAATAAAGTTACTTTTTGCATAATAATTGAATTTAGAATGGATTGTTTAATTGAAATATTTAGTTTTTATAATCTTATTCGATAGACTAAATTATCTATAAAGTAACAGGTATTATCATGTAAAAGCTTATTTTTTAGCTCAAGAGCAAAACTGGACTGATAATCGTAAAGTTTTATACAAAAAAAGTCCTATTCTAAATAGAAGAATAGGACTTTTTAAAAGTTTTAATAAAATGGATTAGTGTCCGCCAACTCCTGTTGGAATTTCCATGCCATCTTGTACTTTTCCAGATTTCATAAGCATTGTTGCACCAGAGGCAATTAGTAAAAATACTCCTGCAAATGTGATAGCTTTTCCTGGGTCATTGTCTAAAAAGTGTTCGAGTACATATCCAAAAGTTAAGTTTTGAATAATCATCGGAATCACAATCATCATATTGATAATTCCCATATAAACGCCATATCTCTCTTTGGGAATTTCCGAAATTACCATCAAGTAAGGTACGCCCATCATACTTGCCCATGCAATACCGAAACCTGTCATAGGAGCGAAGAGTAAATATTTATTTTCAATATGTGGGAAAATCAACAAACCAACTCCTGCAATGATTAAACAAAGTACATGCACCAATTTTGGTGAATACTTTTTGGCCAAACCCACTAAAGCAAATGCTGAAAGGAAAGTAGCAATGTTGTACCAACCATTTACCAAACCTGTCCAACCGACAGCTTCTTCGTAAAGCTGTTTGTCGGCGTTTGGAGTAGTATGCCAAACAGATTGAGCAATACTTTTTGAAGCATTTTGCCAATAACAAAAAAGGGCGTACCACTGAAACACATACACTAAAGCTAATTGCCACATTACTTTAGGCATATCTTTGATGGCTTCCATGATTTCTAAAAATGGAGAAAATATTCCGCCTTTGTGTTGACGAATCTGCTCTAATTCTTCGGCTGTTGGAGGAATTTCTGGCGTTTTAGACATCGACCAGAGTACTGAACTTATCGAACAAACTGAGCCTAAAAAGAAAGAACCAAATACCCAATAAGGAATATGTCCATGTTCGCCAGTAATAAATTTTTGAAATATAAAGAGCGAAATATTAGCCAAAGTAATACCTAAACCAGTAAAAAAGCTTTGTGATAAAAAGCCTGTTGCTTGTTGGTCGGCAGGGAGCTTATCGGCAATGAATGCTCGATACGGCTCCATTGCAGTATTGTTACCAGCATCTAAAATCCAAAGTAAGCCGGCAGCCATCCATAAAGAACTACTAAATGGATAAATAAAAAGTGCTAAACTGCAAAGTAACGCTCCTATAAAGAAGTAAGGTTTACGACGTCCCCAGCGTGGATGCCAAGTTCTGTCACTTAGTGTACCAATAATAGGTTGAACTAATAATCCTGTCATTGGACCTGCTAAATTTAATAGAGGTATTTCATCAGGACTTGCTCCCAAGAAATCATAAATTGGATTTATCGCACTTTGTTGCAAACCAAAACTATACTGAATGCCAAAAAATCCGACATTCATGTTTATGATTTGAGAGAAAGATAAACGGGGTTTGGTGATATTCATATATATTGTTTAAAAAATGGTTACTTTAATTTACAATAATACTAATTTATTCAGAATATTTTATACTTTTTGAAGCTAAGATTTTGCACGATTTTAAATTTTTATTGATTGAATTCTATCAGTGCAAAAATATGTACTTCTACCAGCATAACACTCAAATAAAGTCTGCGTTTTCTTTTAGAATTATTGCTTAACTTTGACGTATGCTATTGATTTCCTTTCTTCTATCCTTTCTCAATATTTCCTCGCAGTTTTCGCAGGCTGATACGTTTTTTGTTGTTCAAGAAATCAAAATTGTTGGTAACGAAAAAACAAAAGATAAGATTATTCTAAGAGAATTAGATTTTCTTGTTGGCGATTCGCTAAGTAAAAGCTTATTAAATGAGCGTTTGGAGCTTAACCGCAGGAAAATAATGAATACCAATTTATTTGTCCATGTAGAATTGAAGCCCATTTTTAACGAAAAAAATCAATTAAGTATAGAAATTCACTTACAAGAACAATGGTTTATTTTGGGCTATCCTTTATTTGTGCTGGCGGATAGAAATTTTTCGGAGTGGTGGAGTCGTGGACATGATTTTAGAAGAACGATTTATGGAATAGATTTAATCCATAGCAATTTTAATGGAAGGGGCGAACGCCTCTCTTTGCATTTAGAAGGAGGTTTTACTCAGCGGTTAGACTTTAGTTATCGAATTCCTTATATTGATAAAGCTCAGAAGACAGGGATTGGCATGAGTGTTTCTTATACAACCAATAAGAACGTTGCTTTTATGAGTTTAAATGATACTCTTTATTACCTCAGAAGTAAAAGTATCAATTTGCGAGAGCGTTTTGTAGGAAGTATTTACCTAAAAAAAAGATATGGTTTTTATAATTTTCATACGCTTGAACTGAAGTACAACAATATTTCGATTGCCGATACGATTCAAGTACTTAACCCTAATTATTTAGCAAATGGAAGTACTCGCCAAGTATATGGGCAATTGAGTTATTATTTCAATTATGATTTTCGAGATAATATTACTTATCCTTTGAAAGGCAAACGCTACGAAGTACTCATCAATAAATTGGGACTTTTGCCAAGTGATGATGTTCATCAATTAGAAGTAATCGGGGGATATTCACTGTATAAACCTTTGGCTAAAAAACTATTTTATAGTATGAATTTGGAAGGGAAAATTTCTTTTCCAGACCGTCAGCCTTATTATAATGTCAGAGGTTTGGGCTATGGTGGCGATTTAGTAAGAGGCTTTGAATTGTATGTGGTAGATGGTACAAAGTACTTTTATGCAAAAAATACGCTTCGATATGAATTGTTGAAAGAAAAAATTAGTGTGAAGTTTTTAAAACTGAAACAATTCAATCAAATCCCGATTGGTTTATACCCTAATATTTTTGCTGATTGGGCCTATGTTGAAAATCGTTTTGCTTCTGAAAATAAAAGTAATCTGGCAAATCGTAGGCTGTATGGCTTGGGTGTGGGTTTGGATGTGGTAACGTACTATAATTTGGTAGTTCGTTTCAACTATGCCATCAATAGTCTAAAAGAAAAACACTTTGTTTTTAATATGGCAAGAGAATTTTGAGATAGTCATAAAAGACAAAAGGAGACGTTAAAAACATCTCCCTGTGCAAATTAATAGTTCTACACCTATTATCTTAAATATCGCTATGGTTTTGGATTAAAAACGTGGGGCAAAAAATCACCCCCGTTTCATAAATACCTAACCACTAATTTCTTTTTTAATTTATGCCAAATTTACTAAAATATTTTTTAGTTTTTTCAACAAATTCCTTCTTCTTTCTTCGAGATATTGAAATTTTACTTCCATCTCTTAGTTGAACGAACATTTCTTCTCGTACATCAAACTGTGACAAGTAAGTTAAGTTTATCACGAATGACTTGTGTACACGTACAAACATTTCCGCATCTAATTTAGGCAAAAAAACTTTCATTGTACGTGAAACTAACAATTTTTTTCCATTATTAAGGTAAAACATAGTATAATTACTAATTGCTTCCAGATGACTAATGTCTTTCCAGTCAACCTCTATGTTTTTTTTACATGAGAGAGTAAGCAATACATTATGCTCAGTTGAGGTGGAGAAGTCTCTTCTAAAGCTGTAATCTCTGTTCGGATTAGCAAGTAAAAAAGAATTTATGTTTGAATATGGCCTTGCCATGATAGTATTTGTTTTGAGTTTAAGCTTCAATGAAATCTATAACATGGTTAGTTTCTGATGTAAAGATGGGGACAGAAATTTGCTTTGTCAATCACATGATTGTATGATATTACTCACACAATTCTTTCGTGAATAGCCTTTGCTACGGCTTCTGTTTGTGAATGAACGTGTAGTTTATCATAAATTTTCTTGATATGCGACCGAACAGTATCAATACTTATCCCACATTTATCAGCAATCATTTTATAACTATTCCCTTTTACTAAGAGATTTAAGATTTCTGTTTCTCTTTCCGTGAGTTTGTAGTCATTACTTTCGGTTATCCTTTGCTGAGCTGGAAGCATTTGTAAAACCTTACGAGCAATGCTTGAAGTCATGGGAGCTCCGCCATTGTGTGCATCTTGAATGGCTTCTAAAAGACGAAATGGCGGCGTTCTTTTTAGTAAGTACCCAACTGCCCCCGAACAGATAGCTTCAAAGATATTTTCGTTATCTTCAAAGACCGTAAACATCACCACATTTACCTTAGGAGCAATCTGTTTGATGATTTTTAGCCCTTTCAAGCCGTTGGCAACGGGCATATCAATATCCATTAATACGACGTCTGGCTTGAGTTCGATAATTTGTTTAGCTACTTGTTCGCAGTTTACAAAAGCACCGATTAGCTCAAAACCAATTGAGCCTCTTAGCAGTACACTGAGACTCTCCCGTAAATCAGGATTATCTTCATAAATCACTATTTTAATGGGCGACTGAGTCATGGGCTCAAGGGAATTTCTAAATTCGTTACTAAGACTAACGGCTATACTCATGGAATGAACTGGAAGCGACAAGTAATAAAGTTTGGGATTTGGGGATAATATTACAAAAAAATATGAATATACGGTATCACATGATATAGTGATACCCTTGTGGGCTAAAAGCTAAAAATGCTGACTTCTCGAAAAGTTTTTTGTATTTTTGTATCAAATCCATACAAAAAATTGATTCCGTGAAAATATCTAATCTTTACTTTTTAATAATATGCTTGTTTTTTGTTGCTTGTCAGGATAAAAAACAAGAGTCCTCAGAGGAGAAACCAAGTGCAGTTGAAGCCCCTAAAGAAGAAGTGGAAAAGCTTCCAGTTGATGAATACAGTCAGATTTTCATTGCCATTATGAAAACAGATAAAGGAATGGCTCGTGGACTGAAAATTGGTGATAATATTGATACAATTAATGAAACGGCTGATATTGCAGAGTCACAAGTTGAGAATGGGAAAAGTTATACAAGTAACTTCGATGATATGGGAGCTAACTTTGTAGATATAGAATATGTAGCTAATGATGAGAGAAAAATAACTTCTATTGTTTTAGATGTTTATCTTGAAAATGAAAGTTCTGTGGATAGTCTCTTTAATGAATTTAATCTATATTTTAAAAAGAAATATGGACAAGGTAAAGCTCAGAACAAAGAAATTACTTGGAACTTGACAGACGGAGGAAATCAATTATTACTTCAAAATGTAAGTAAGGAGAAAGACCCGGGTTTGAAAATTGTTTTTTCAAAAAAAGGAGATAAATTAGCTTTATAATTCAAATAAAAAGCCTTTGGTTTACTCCAAAGGCTTTTTATTTGAATTAAGAAAAACAAAACTATATCTTCATTACCCATCCACGAGTGTCAGCTTTTTTACCAAGACGGATGTCGTTGATTTCTGTGAATACTCTTTTTGAGAATGCCTCTTCTGTACGTTCAGGAAGTTGATAATCAACGCCTTCGTAGCCGATAGTAGAGATAGGAGCAATCACAGCGGCTGTACCTGCACCAAATGCTTCGGTTACTTTTCCTGATTGAATACCTTCTACTAATTCTTTTACAGAAAGTTGTCTTTCTTGAATTTCCATTCCCCACTCTTTAGCTACTTGTAAAACAGATTTACGAGTGATACCGTCAAGGATAGTATCGCCAGTAGGTGCTGTTACCAAAGCTCCGTCGATAACGAACAAAAGATTCATTGTTCCTGCTTCTTCTACGAAAGTATGCGTAGCAGCATCTGTCCAAATAATTTGGTCGTAGCCAGCATCCGTAGCTAATTTAGTTGGATACAAAGAACCACCATAATTTCCAGCGTTTTTAGAGAAACCAACACCACCATGTGCCGCACGAATATATTGTGTTTCAACACGTACACGAAGTGGCTTAGAATAATAAGCACCCACTGGACAGTTGAAAATCATAAATTTATAAGTCTTAGATGGACTAACACCTACATATTCATCCGTAGAAAACATAAACGGACGAATATACATTGAACAGCCTTCTTTTGCAGGAATCCATTCAGCATCTAAACGTAAAAGTTGAGAAAGCCCTTCCATGAAAATATCTTCTGGAATTTCAGGAATACACATACGAACAGCCGACTTATTCAGACGTTTCCAGTTTTCTTCTGGGCGGAAGACTAAAATTTCACCTTCTGCATTTTTATAAGCTTTCATTCCTTCAAAAATGGCTTGTCCATAGTGGAGAGACATCATTGCTGGCGAATATGAAATTGGCCCATAAGGTAAAATTTGAGGTGTTTGCCACTCTCCATCTTTATAATCAACCATCAACATGTGGTCGGCAAAAGAACGTCCAAAAACAAGGTTGTCAAAGTCAACCGTATCAATCCTCGATTTCTCAATCTGGTGGATATCAATCTGCAAAGTATCTGTCATAATTATATACTATTATTCTGTTATTCTCTAATTTTTAGTTTGTAGCTGTGAGCTTTGAGCCGTGAGCTACGAGCTTTCAGCTTTCGGAAATCGGGCTTTAGCTGTGAGTATTGAGCTATGAGCTTTCAGCAATCGGTTAAGATTTTTTAATACTTTAGTTGTCAAGTCTTCATTCTAAAATCTTGTCTCTTGAATCTCAAATTCTTAAAGTCTTTCATCTTGAATCTTGTCTTTTGAATCTCAAATTCCTAAAGTTTTTCATCTTGAATCTTGTCTTTTGAATCTCAAATTCCTAAAGTTTTTCATCTTGAATCTTGTTTCTTGAATCTCAAATTCCTAAAGTTTTTCATCTTGAATCTTGTTTCTTGAATCTCAAATTCCTAAAGTCTTTCGTCTTGAATCTTGTCTCTTATATCTTCGAGTCCTAAAGTCCTAAAGTCTCAAAATCCCCAAAACTCAAACCCTCGGTTTCCAAGCAATTTCTTCAATTTCCAATTCTTTTGCCATCATTCTACACAAAACAAAAATGTAGTCAGAAAGGCGATTCAAGTATCGAATAATTAACTCATTTACTTCAGATTCTTCAGAAAGGCGAATGACAATCCTTTCGGCTCTTCGACAAACCGTTCTGGCAAGATGAGCAAAAGACACTGATTGATGACCACCCGGTAATATAAAAAAACGCATTGGCTCTAAAAGTGCGTCCATACTGTCCATTTCTTTTTCAAGCAATTCAATATCACTTTCGTGCAAATCTGGAATCCGTTTTTTAGTCTGTTCGGGTTCAGAGGCTAAAATTGAACCAATGGTAAATAATCTATCTTGAATTTCTTTTAAAATATCTTTTCTATGTTCATTTACTTTCTGGTCACGAACCAAACCTATATATGAATTTAATTCATCCACAGTCCCGTAAGCCTCAATACGAAGTTCAGTTTTTGAAACTCTCGTACCACCAACAAGCGAAGTTGTACCTTTGTCGCCAGTTTTAGTGTATATTTTCATAATTTCATTGATATTTAGGTCATTAATGCCCTGAAATCGTTCAGTTTACAAAGCTAATTTTTTTTGAGAAGTTTTACTCAATAAACATGAAAAAAATAATTGTCATAACAAGTATTTTTTTGAAAAACTACAAACAAAACGACACACATTTGATTATAGATATGTCAAACTTATGAAGCACAAAGCCCTTGGCTTTCAACTTGAAGCTATTTTATTCTTGATTAATCGAATGTTTCATTAGAAATCCTGCTTTTTGTAGCGTAATTTTGCACCCTGAAACAACAAAAGCAATGAGTATAGAATTTTTTATTTCAAGAACTTGGCGTTACTTGTCAATATTAGCCTTCGTAATTATCCTATTATTCACTTATCGTGGTTTACCCGACCCAACAGCAGTACATTTCGGACCGAATGGTAGAGGCGATGGTTTTTTACCCAAAAACGAAGTTTTTTACCTTTTTGCGGCGGTAATGTTTACGTTCAACATCCTCTCGATGTTACTTGCTAATAGCGTAAAACGTCTTCCTGTGAATGCTTTTCAGTGGATTCCGAATAAAAAATGGTTACAGGCTGGCAATCAATTAAACGTAGCAATAGTCAATTGGATTAATTTTTTACCTGCTATCGTAAACTCCTTTTTGGTACTTTGTCTAAGAGCTTTGTTGACTTTAAACGACGAACGTAGTTTCCAAACAGATTATACTTATTTATTAGTAGTAGGAATTGTAGTGATAATGATTTGGCTTTTTTACTTGCCAATAAAATTATTATACACTCATCCAACAGTTGAAGAAGACTAAACAACTTATAAAGTTTGATGAATATTCAAGAGTTAAAACTTACTGACTATACATATCATTTGCCAGACGAGCGAATTGCCAAATTCCCTTTAGAAAAGCGTGACGAATCTAAACTACAAGTATATCAGCAAGGGAAAATAAGTCATACGGTTTTTCATAAAATCAATGAGTATTTGCCTAAAAATACTTTGTTGGTTTTTAATAATACCAAAGTAATTCCTGCCAGAATACATTTTCAAAAATCTACTGGGTCAGTCATTCAAATTTTCCTTTTGCATCCTGTTGCCCCTACTTCGGTCATTAATTTGGCGATGGAAGTAAACGATACTTGTGTTTGGGAATGTATGATTGGTAACCGAAAGCGTTGGAAAAAAGAGGATATTTTATCGAAAACTCTAACGATTTCAGGTGAAAAAGTAGCAATAAAAGCCAGTATTTTTGATTTTGAGAGTAATCAAGTACAACTTTCTTGGCAAGTAATTTCTGAAAATGCTGGAAATTTCACACCCAAATTTGTGGATATTATTCAAGCTTTGGGTGAAATTCCTTTGCCTCCTTACTTGAATCGTGAAGCCGAAGAGGCTGATTATGAAACCTACCAAACCGTTTACAGCGAGAAAAAAGGAGCAGTTGCAGCCCCAACGGCAGGCTTGCATTTTACGGATGAAGTACTGCAAAACCTTTCAAATCAAGGAATTAAAGAAGAATTTATTACACTTCATGTGGGAGCTGGCACATTTCAGCCCATCAAAGTTGAAAATATTATAGAACACAGAATGCACAACGAGCAAATTGTGTTCACAAAAAAGAATATTGAAGTTTTACTCGAAAATATCGGAAATGTCATTCCTGTTGGTACAACTTCGATGCGAGCTTTGGAGAGTTTGTATTGGTATGGCGTAAAACTGACGAAGGATTTTTCAAGTACTTTTTTTATCGGAAAATTAGACCCTTATCAAAGTCCAGCCGAATCTTTACCAAGTACGGAACTTGCCTTGAAAACGATTTTAGCAAAAATGGAAGCCTCTGGTGAAACTGAAATTACGGGTGAAACTGAAATTTTTATTTTTCCAGGTTATCAATTTAAAATCTGCAAGGGCATCATTACCAATTATCACCAGCCAGAAAGTACTTTGATTTTACTCATCGCAGCACTCATTGGCGAAGATTGGCGAAAAGTGTATGCCGAAGCGATGGCAAACGATTATCGTTTCTTGAGTTATGGTGATTCTTCTTTATTATTGCCCTAAGTATGAGTGCAGAATTGTGAGTGCTGAGTTGTGAATTCAAAATACTGAATTTAACCTATTACAGTATTTGTCTATTGAGCAATGATTTGATATTCAGATGTTTAAGATGACAATTCAGCATTCAACACTTAATAGTCATACTCTTCGCCCCAATCTTGACGAAGTTTTTGTTTGATTTTTTCTTCAGCAGGATTCTGTTGTGGCTCAAAAAACTTAGTATTTTTTACTTCTTCTGGTAAAAATTGCTGTTTTACAAAATTGCCTTCGTAGTTGTGGGCGTACTTGTAGTTTTTGCCATAATCTAATTGCTTCATCAGTTTGGTTGGAGCGTTTCTAAGATGTAAAGGAACGGGTAAATTTCCCGTTTCACGCACCATCGCCAAAGCTTGGTCAATTGCCAAATAAGCAGAATTACTTTTAGCAGAAGTAGCCAAATAAATCACCGTTTGCGAAAGTACAATGCGAGCTTCGGGCATTCCTACGGCACGAATCGTTTGGAAACAAGTATTTGCCATTAATAGAGCATTTGGGTTTGCCAAGCCAATATCTTCTGACGCTAAAATCATTAATCTTCTTCCAATAAACTCAATGTCTTCGCCACCTTCTAACATTCGGGCGAGCCAATAAACGGCAGCGTTTGGGTCGGAACCACGAATGGATTTAATAAAAGCCGAGATAATATCGTAATGCTGTTCGCCGTCTTTGTCGTAAAGTGCAATATTTTGTTGAAGTTTTTCTACCACCATTTCGTTGGTAATTTCCAAACCTTCGCCAGCAGGAATAAAATTGCTGACGAGTTCCAAAATATTGTATAATTTTCGTCCATCGCCACCCGAAAACTGCAAAATAGCTTCGTACTCTTTTACGACGATTCCACGATTTTTCAAGAAAATATCTTTCTCTAAAGCCTGATTGATTAAGTAAATCAATTCTTCTTTTACCAAAGGCTTCAACACATAAACCTGACAGCGGGAAAGTAAAGCAGAAATTACTTCAAAAGAAGGGTTTTCGGTTGTAGCTCCAATCAAAGTAATAATTCCTTTTTCAACTGCACCGAGGAGTGAATCTTGCTGAGATTTTGAAAAACGATGAATTTCATCAATGAACAAAATAGGAGAGGGCGTATCAAAAAACTTTTGTTTTTTCGCCATTTCAATTGTCTCACGAATGTCTTTTACTCCCGCACTTATGGCAGAAAGTACATGAAACGGACGTTTCAATGTCTGAGCCACAATACTTGCCAAAGTAGTTTTCCCAACGCCCGGAGGCCCCCACAAAATAAAAGAAGGAATTCTGCCAGATTCTACGGCACGACGCAAAACGGCTTTTTCTCCTACTAAATGTTGTTGCCCGACGTACTCATCAAGCGTTTGTGGACGCATTCGTTCGGCTAATGGTTGCATAATTGTATCGTTTATTCAAAAGCAAATATACATTCATTTCAGGACGCTTCTGCAATGCAAAGCTTTGTGGAAAAGAAATCTTATCTTTGTAAGATATTTTCATTCAAAAATAATTACATGACTTTCGCATCACTTGGTTTATCAGAATCTCTTTTAAGAGGCATTACAGCACAAAATTATTCAGAACCTTTCCCGATTCAGCAACAAGCTATTCCTGCAATTTTGGCTGGAAAAGATATTCAAGGAATTGCTCAAACGGGTTCTGGGAAAACAGCAAGTTTTGTGTTGCCGATTTTAGAAATGTTTCAGCGTAAAAGTCCGACAAGAAATTTACACTTGAAAGTACTGATTTTAGTGCCAACCCGTGAATTAGCGATTCAGATTAAAGAAGTAATAGAATCTTTTGCGATTCACTTAAAAAATCCTGTGAAAACAATTGCCGTTTTTGGTGGAGTACCGCTGAATCAGCAAATGGTGACGCTCAAGAATACCGAAATATTAGTAGCTACGCCTGGGCGTTTATTAGATTTGGTTTCGACGCAATCCATCAATTTAGCCAGAATTGAAACTTTGGTATTAGACGAAGCCGACAAAATGTTGGATTTGGGTTTTAAAGAAGAAGCCAACAGTATTTTTAAATTATTGCCAAAGAAGCGTCAGAATATTTTGTTTTCGGCAACATTGGATACTGATTTAGAAACAATCAAAGAAGCATTATTGAGCGAACCTGTGAAAATTGAAATTGAGCCAGAAGTTCAAAATCTCGACCAAATTAATCAAATCGCTTATGCGGTAAGTCCTGAAAGAAAAGGCCCATTTTTACGATATTTAATCAAAACGCAGGCAATGCAACAAGTATTGATTTTTGTATCTGCCGTAAGAACTGCCGATAATTTGGTGGATAAATTGAAAAAAAATGGCATCAATGCCGCCGCCATTCATAGCAAAAAAACACAAGGAGCAAGAACAGAAGCTTTAAGAAGTTTCAAAGCTGGGAAAGTAAATGTTTTAGTAGCTACGGATTTGGCTTCTCGTGGTATTGATATTCAGTTTTTACCAGTGGTGATAAATTATGAATTACCACGTTCGCCCAAAGATTATGTTCATAGAATAGGAAGAACAGGACGTGCTACAAACTCAGGCGATGCCATTTCATTGATTTGTCCAGAAGACCAACATCATTTTCATATCATCCAAAAAAAGATGAAAAGGAAAGTAGAAATACTCAATACCGATGAACTCAACTTGGCAAAGTATTAAGTATGAAAATCCTTAGTTAAACCCCAATTATTCAACAAGTAATTTACTCGAATAAGCATCTTAAAGCGTTTGTTACTTGTTGAATAATCTAATTGAGGTTCAGGAGTTTGTAGAGTACTTAGCAAAGTGCTTATTTGTAAAAAAATATTTTTACAAATATATGGTTATTTTAAGATTTTAATTATATTTGATAGACCAATTTGTAAAAAGCTTTACAAATTGATAGTAAAAACCCACTAACCACAAAACTTTATATTCCATGAAACTTCAATCTGTGCTTCGTTATTTGTTCATTTGTACATTGGTTGTTCTTTTAGGTTACGTATTTTTTAAAAGCTTTGATTCTTTCGCACACAATATCATCAGAAAGCCTTAGATGATAAATTCTATTTCTTTAAAGCCATAATACTCCACTAAGCCAGCGGATTCGATACCCAGTTGCCCGTGGTCGTCGATACCTATAATTTTCCCGAGAAATATATCTCCATTTTTTCTAAAGTAATGTTCCTCGTCGATTCTAAAAAGATTCGATAAGTATCTATTTTTTAGCAAATCATAATGCCCTTCTTTGATAGCTAAATAGTTTTTCTCTATGTTTTCTAATACTTTTGTAAGCATTACAGAAAGGTCATATTGTAAAGGATTTTTAGTGATATTTTTTAGCGAAGTAGCATTCGGAATCGGGAATTCAGATTGGTTGATATTTAGTCCAATACCAATAACAGAGTAAGCGATATGATAACCTTGTAAAGTGTTTTCGATGAGAATGCCACCCATTTTTTGGTTTTGAAAATATATATCATTCGACCATTTTACACGAAGGTCTTCGTCTATAAATTCGCTAAGACAATCCAATACGCCAAGAGAAACTGCAACATTGAGCTGAAACTGTTCGTTAGCCTTTAGGAACTGTGGTTTAAGAATGAGCGAGAAAGTCAGATTTTCACCGATAGAAGTTTTCCAAACGTTACCTCTTTGTCCACGACCAGCCGTTTGGTGGTCTGTAATAATGACCATTCCTTCAAAAAGCTTTTTCTCAGACTGAATT
This sequence comes from Arcicella rigui, assembly GCF_034929435.1. NCBI lineage: Bacteria > Pseudomonadati > Bacteroidota > Cytophagia > Cytophagales > Flectobacillaceae > Arcicella > Arcicella rigui. The sequence continues at coordinate 206,817 of NZ_JAYFUM010000011.1, read as the reverse complement.
ATTTCAGCCGCTATGTCGTTAGTAGAATGACACACTGGCAGGTATTTAATTGTTTTGCCAGTAAATAATGTATTGGGTTGAATTTTGTACAAGGTTATTTTGTAATTTTAAAGTTCAAATTATTTATTGTGTTATTAAGTGATGAAGTTATGAGAATTTCTCTAAACATTTTGATAAACACTTGTGAATTTACAAACAACAAAGCATGACAGAAGTTAAATTAAAAAAAGAAATTAGTTCACAAGAACTTAGCCAATTGGTGGTGAAAGGGATGCAGGAAAGAAAGGCAACCAATATAGTAGTGATGGATTTACGTAAGGTAAAAAACGCTTTTACAGACTTTTTTGTGGTTTGTTCTGGAAATTCAGATACTCAGATTGATGCTATTTCGGAATCAGTTGATAAAGAAGTATGGGAAGTAACTCGTACTAATCCACGCAGTATGGAAGGAAAAGCCAACCGTGAATGGATATTGGTAGATTATTACGACGTGGTGGTGCACGTATTCAAAAAAGACCGCCGTGAGTTTTACAAATTAGAAGAACTTTGGGGAGATGCAGAATTTACTTATATCGACGACGATGCCGTTTAAAAGGAAATAAATCCTTTTATAAGAATATCGTACCACTTTATCATGTAAAATTCAAGTAAGAAACAAAGTCATTGTTCGTTGTGTTTTCAGTACAGATAATCAAAGTTTACAATCTATCTTCATCTTCTCCGCATCATTTCCGCATTTGTGTTGCTGATTGGGGTAAATTGGATACTGTTTAAAAGTTAATTATAGAAAAAATGGCAGAAAATAATAGTGAGAATAATAAACCACAAGGATTTCAGAAGCGTCGTCCTAATACTTCAGGAAATGGTTTTCAAGGATGGTTGGTTATAGGACTAATTGTTGCTTTAATCAGTATTTACTTTTTAAGTAAAACTCGTGTTTTGAAACCTATTCAGCAGGCCGAATACGAGCAAATGGTTCTAAATCAAGAAATCGCTAAATTATCTATTATCAAAGGAAAGGATTTAGTAGAAATTACTTTGAAGCCTGAAGCTTTGTCAAAGTATAAAAATGAATTGAGCGACCAGCCAAATGCTGCAATCAACCCAAGTGCTGGACCACAATTTGAAAAGGAAATTACTTCTATTAATTCTTTTGAAACTGAACTCAACGAATTACAAAAAGATATTCCTCGTGAAAAAAGAGTACACGCTACTACCGAAGAACATTATGGTATTCTTGATTTCTTCATGGGGCCTGGTTTTATCATTTTAACCTTTGTGGCTATTTACTTTATGTTCTTCCGTATGGGTGGAACGGGTGGCCCGGGTGGACAAATCTTCAATATCGGTCGTTCGAGAGCTACTTTGTTTGACGGCGAAGCTAAAGTGAAAATTACTTTTAACGATGTTGCTGGTTTGGACGAAGCCAAAGAAGAAATTCAAGAAATTGTAGAATTCTTGAAATTCCCTAAGAAATTTACAGATTTAGGAGGTAAAATTCCGAAAGGTGCATTATTAGTAGGCCCTCCGGGAACGGGTAAAACTTTGTTGGCAAAAGCGGTAGCTGGCGAAGCAGGTGTTCCTTTCTTCTCACTTTCTGGTTCAGACTTTGTAGAAATGTTTGTGGGTGTAGGTGCGGCTCGTGTTAGAGATTTGTTCAAACAAGCCAAAGAAAAAGCACCATGTATCATCTTTATTGATGAGATTGATGCGGTTGGACGTTCTCGTGGTCGTGGTGCTATGCCGGGTTCAAACGATGAGCGTGAAAATACTTTGAACTCACTTTTGGTTGAAATGGATGGTTTTGCTACTGACTCTGGTATTATTATCATGGCAGCAACTAACCGCCCAGATGTACTGGATTCAGCTTTATTGCGTCCGGGACGTTTTGACCGTCAGATTTCAATTGATAAACCAGATATTATCGGAAGAGAAGCGATTTTCAAAGTACACTTAAAACCTTTGAAATTAGCGGCTGATATTGACCCTAAAGAATTGTCGGCTCAAACACCAGGTTTTGCAGGTGCTGAGATTGCCAACGTTTGTAACGAAGCTGCTTTGATTGCGGCTCGTCGTAGCAAAACTGCGGTTGATATGAAAGACTTCCAAGAAGCAATGGACAGAGTAATTGGCGGTTTAGAGAAAAAGAACAAATTGATTTCTCCAGAAGAAAAGAAAATTGTTGCCTATCACGAAGCTGGTCACGCCATTGCAGGTTGGTTCTTAGAACACGCAAACCCTTTAGTAAAAGTAACAATTGTGCCTCGTGGCGTAGCAGCTTTGGGTTATGCACAGTACTTGCCTAAAGAACAGTTCTTGTACCGTACAGAGCAATTAATGGACGAAATGTGTGTTACTTTGGGTGGACGTGTTGCTGAAGATATTGTTTTTGGTAAAATCTCAACGGGAGCACAGAACGATTTAGAGAGAATCACTAAATTGGCATACAGTATGGTGACAATTTATGGGATGAATGAGAAATTAGGTAATGTTTCATTCTACGATTCTAAAGGTTCAGAATATAACTTCAACAAACCTTATTCTGAACAAACTGCTCGTGAAATTGATGAGGAAGCTCGTAAAATCATCCAAACAGCCTACGACCAAACTAAAAAGTTGTTGACTGAAAAGAAAGATAAGTTAGAAATTTTGGCTCAGGAATTATTAGTAAAAGAAGTACTTTTCCAAAATGATTTAGAGCGTTTGGTTGGTCCAAGACCTTTTGAACAATTGACTACTTATCAGGAATTTACAAGAAACGAAGATAGAAAAGCCGCAGAATTGGAAGCAAAAGAAGCAGAAGCTGAAAAAGCCGCAGCTGAAGAAGTTCCTGCTGAAAAATAGAAAATATTACCATTTTGCAAATAAAATCCTGCTCAGTATAACTGGGTAGGATTTTTGTTTGATAGACCATTCGGTTAATAAATAGCTACATTTTGTATCTTTGTTTCCTAAAATTGATTCAATGACAACTATTCATTTACAAGAAGGTAAAAAAATATACTTTGCTTCTGATTTTCATTTGGGTTATCCCGACCACGAAACAAGCTTGATGCGTGAAAGAAGAATTATTGCATGGCTAAATAAAATTCAAGCGGATGCTCAGATGATTTTTTTAATGGGTGACGTTTTTGATTTTTGGTTTGAATACAAAAATGTGATTCCAAAAGGTTTTGTAAGACTACAAGGGAAATTGGCTGAACTTTCTGATGCTGGTATTGAAATTATCATGTTTAGGGGAAATCACGACCTCTGGATTTTTGATTATTTTCAATACGAAATGGGCATAAAAGTATTAAGAGAACCAACCGCCTATTTAATCAATACTCCAAATACTGAAAGTAGTAAAACCTTCTACTTAGCTCATGGTGATGGTTTGGGCCCGGGTGATTATTCTTATAAATTTTTGAAAAGAATTTTTGAAAGTAAATTTTGTCAGTGGGCTTTTGGTTGGATTCATCCACAAGTAGGCATGACGCTGGCAATGGCTTGGTCTGACTCCAAAAAAGATGAAGAAAGATTAAAACGAGAATTACAATTCAGAGGTGATGGCGAATGGCTTTGGGCGTATTCCAAAGAAATTGAGCAGCAAAAACATCATGATTGTTATATTTTTGGGCATCGTCATCTCCGTTTAGACTTAAAAGTCGGAGAGAGTAGTCGTTATGTTAATTTGGGACAATGGTGTTACGATAATGAAGATAGTAATCATTATGCCATTTATGATGGACAAAGTTTAGACATTGTAAAATTCATTCAAGACTAATCATTGCATTCCATCATCAATAAATCTCCATTTTGATAAGTAATTTTTACTAAGCCATCCTGTAAAACTTCATTGCTACTGCCTGTTCTGTAACCAATAGTCAGGCTTTCGTGATGAAGTTCATACTTTAAATTTTGTGTGGTAATGCCTGTTACTTCTCCCACAGGAATCAGCGAAATAGGCGTTTGGGCTGGATACCATTTTTCATAAGTATTGGGCAATAAGAAGATTTTAGAGTAATCATCAATCAAAACGATTTTCAACAAATCTCTAAAACGCACAATATTGGTAATATTTGTAATCGTGTGGTCGGCTCTTCTACCCGTTGCCCACACTACATTTACGGCAGGAAAACCTCTTCCAATCAAATAATCAAAAGCTTTTTCTAAATCCGTTTTGTTTTGGTCTGGCGTATGTACAATTTCAATAGGATATTGTTCTTCTTTTATTTTCTCAAGATTTACCGCTCTTTTGGTGTTTTGTTCATTCAGCAGTTGTACTTCTGAATCAGTTCTTTGTACATCAAAATCACCCAAAAGTACGTCCACTTTTATACCCAATTCCAATACTCGATTAATAGCAGAATCCAGTACAATGACTAAAGGCGACCACTCCAAAAGTTGTCCCAACAACTCATTGTTGCAGGCTTCGCCATTGGCAATAATGAGAGCAGGCTCTTGTTGGTCACGGATGATGTGGTGAGATGACATAAATAAGCGTTTTTTATGAGATTTGAATGATGATACGAAGTGATTTTCGATGAATTATACAATACAAATTTAACAAAAAAGGCACTAAGAATACTTAATGCCTTTTTTGTTAATGATTTTGAAATGATTTCCTACCAGAATGTAGCGTAAAGAATTACTAAAAGCGTAATGATTGCCCCTGCACCAATGGCAAAACCTTGAGTAGTTTTGAACATAGAAGCATCTACCACCAAAGCTTTTGGATTTTCTTTTGTAGAAGAATCTGCCAAACCTAAAATTGCCATCATTAATACACATATTACGAAAGTAATCGCCATACGGTCAAGGAATGGAATGATGTGTTTGCCTTCGCTATCCAAGAATGAAGAGTAAATTGGAGCATCGTAAATTCCTGTCCAATCTGGGAAGTCTTTTAGAATCAATGAAATCACAACTGAACCAATTGTTGCAACCATTGCACCTGCCGAGTTGGCACGTTTCCAGAAGAAACCTAATAAGAATACCGCAAAAATACCTGGAGAAACATAACCAGTCATTTCTTGAATAAAGTCGAAACCACCTTTTTTATCAATGCCCAAGAAAGGAGAAATCACAATGGCAAGAATCATCGCAATTACGATTACAATTCTACCAGTAGTTACTAATTCTTGTTCAGTAGCATCTTTTTTGAAGAATTTCTGATAAATATCAAGCGTAAAGATTGTCGAAATAGAGTTTGCTTTACCTGCCAAAGAAGCTACGATAGCTGCTGTAAGTGCCGCAAATGAAAGACCTTTCAAGCCGGGAGGTAATAAATTTAACAATACTGGATAAGCGTGGTCTGGGTTTACTGTACCGTCGCCGCCCAACATTTCTTTTTGGAACATTCCGTTTTGGTATAAAACGTAAGCTGCAATACCCGGAATAACTACGATAACTGGCATTAAGATTTTTAAGAAACCAGCAAATAAAAGACCTTCACGAGCTACTGGAAGCGATGCACCCAAAGCACGTTGTGTGATATATTGGTTACAACCCCAGTAGTTTAAGTTTACAATCCACATACCGCCAATTAATACTGCTAAACCTGGCAATGAAGTAAAGTTCGGGTTGTCTTTTTTCAAAATCATGTGGAAGTGGTCATCGGCACGAGTAAACATTTGTTTTAAACCTTCTAATGCACCTACTTCACCAAATTGTTGAGAAACCAAAGTCAAAGCTAAATAAGTAGTACAAAGTCCGCCCAAGATTAAGAAAAATACTTGAATAACGTCTGTAAAACCGATTACTTTCATACCGCCCAAGGTAATTACTACGGCAAAGAAAGCTAAACCCCACATACAAAGCGTAAAGTCGATACCTGAAATAGTTGTAATTGCTAAAGCTCCTAAGTAAAGAATTGAAGTAAGGTTTACAACCACATATAAAATCAACCAGAAAATAGCCATTACTGTACTTACAGTTGAATTATAGCGTTGCTTCAAAAACTGAGGCATTGTAAAAATCTTATTCTTCAAATAAATAGGCATGAAAAACACAGCCACAATAATCAAGGTTGCGGCAGCCATCCATTCGTAGGCAGAAATTGCCAAACCCATTTTAAAACCATTACCAGCCATACCAATAAATTGCTCGGCTGAAATGTTTGAAGCAATCATTGATGCTCCAATAGCCCACCATGTTAGCGAACCTTCGGCCAAGAAGAAATCTGTGGAAGAGGCTTGTTTTGATTTTTTTTGTTGGTAAATCCAGTAGCCGTAGCCTGCTACAACAATAAAATAGAAGAAGAATACTAAATAGTCAACGGATTGCAGTCCTTTTTGCATTGGGTTTATGTATTTTTTTGGTTATATGTTATTTTTCATTCCGAAAGATACTGCATTAATTCAAAATTAAATAGATTAAATACAATAAATTATGTAGCAAAAGCTATTCAAAATTTACCATTAGCTGTGTAATCTACTGTAATTCAATGAATTAACTGATAAGTTAATCATGTCAAATTGACACATTTTATTGTGATTTTTTACAAATCTATATTGGAATAATCTAATTGATTTTTGGGAGAATTGTAAAAAATTACTTGCTGAAAAGCGGTGAAAATGATTAAATAAGTTTATTTCCCTCAAAATTAATATTTTTTGTAAATAAAAAAATACTTGAGGCTAAAGTTTTGGTTCAATCATAATAACTTCTTCTTTATCAATGATTACTTGTCCTTCGCCCAAGTCTCTGGTTTTTCTTACATATTTTTTGGGCGTAACGATTACTGGACATAAAGTATCGTTTTTTCTTTTGGAATAAAAAGCCGCCAAACCTGCTGCTTTTTCAATCACATTTATCGGAAAATTTCTGCCAGCTTGCTTACGAATCACCACGTGCGAACCCGCTACATCTCTGGCATGAAGCCACAAGTCTTCTTTGCGAGCAAAGCGTTGGGTTAGTAAATCGTTATTTTTGGCATTGCGACCAACCAAAATTTCATAACCTTCAAATTGATAATACTTAAAAAGCGTCTGTACCGTTTCTACTACTTTTTGTGTAGGTTCTAATTGGTTGGCTTTTAAGTACTTTCTGAATTCTTTTAAAGTTTCAAAGCCTTCAATGTCTTTAATTTGCTGTTCAATTTCGGCTAAATCCATTTCTTTGGCTTCTACATTTTCCATCAATTTCTCGATTTCAATCTTTTCATTTTTGGATTTTCGATAATAATTCTCCGCACTTTTCTGTGGACTTAGGTCTGGCTTTAAACGAATTTTTATCGGCTGGTCTCGATAAAAATCATATAATTCAATTACTTCAGTTCTTTCAGGAATGGCATGAAGATTCGCCATGATAATATTCGCAATTTCATCATGTTTTACGCCCGTGTCCAAACCTGCCAATTGCTGATAACACTTGTCTATATAGGTTTGTGTTCGTGTTTTTTTCTTTTGAAGTATTTTAATGATTTGCCCTTTTTCTTTATCAATCACATTGATTTTGTTGTGAGCATAATAAAAGGCATTACTGGCTTCAAGTGGGTCGGTAAAAGTTTGTAGGATTTCTCCTTCTTCTTGAATTAATGATAAAATTGGCTGGAAATCAAGTGTTTTTATATAAAAAGTGGGCTTTTCAAGTGCTTGTAATATGGACTGAATTTGTTCCCAACTGACGTTCTCAGTGTTGTTTTTTGTCAGAAATTTTGTGATTTCTTTCCCAAAAGTAGGAAAAAGAGCTTTCCAACCTTTTTCTTGGAATGCCTCAAAACTTTGGTCGATTGGTCTGTCAAGTTTGTCTAAAACAACATTATTATCAATGACCAATTTGTTTTGAAATAAATCTATTACTTCATCGCCTTGGAAAAGAATAATATTCGAACGATTGCCGTACATTTTGAAAAGTAAGACAAAATCGTTTTCAAAATACAGAGCGAATGCACGCTCGTTTTCAAACTGACGAACACTGAGTACTTTTAAATCTATAATTTCTTTGAAAAGATTAACTGAATTTCTGCCTGCTCTTTTGAAATCTTTTGGAAAAACCAAACAAGCAAAATCTGGATGAAGTACTGCTTTAATATAAAATTCTTTTTGGTCACGCCATTGTTTGCCTTCGCTACAAAAACCCAGTAAAATTTCGTCTTTTTCTTGCGAAAAACATTCTGCCAAGACCAAGCCCGTAAGTTCGTTTGAAAGTTTTTGTGATAGTTGACGAAGGAAGTAATAATTAGTTTGCATACAATTTATGAAAGCCTTAGCTTTTTATTTGATTGCAAAGGTAGCTGAATTAAGTATTTTTAAATATTAACTGAAAAATACGTTAAATAACTTAAATTTTAGTTGTAAAACTGAAAAATAAGTTATAGCTTTGATTCATGGAAGAATTAACAAAAACAGAAGAGAAAATTATGCAGGCACTTTGGCAGTTGAAAAGTGCTTTTGTAAAAGATATTATCGAAAAAATGGATGAAGAACCCAAACCGCCTTACAATACGATTTCGTCGGTAGTGAGGATTTTGGAAAAAAAAGGTTTTGTTGGCTACAAAGCTTATGGCAAAACTTATGAGTACTTCCCGATAATTTCTAAGGAAGATTATGCCATGAAGACTTTCAAAAAAGTACTGAGCAATTACTTCGATAATTCTGCAAGTAGTTTATTATCATTTTTAGTAAAAGAAGAAAAAATATCTTCGGCAGAATGGGATGCACTGAAAAATATTATTGATGGCAAAAACTGATTTCTTGTATTAATTTTTAATCCTATTAACTATGAAGTATCTGTTTGAATCGAGCGTCTCGATGATGCTTTTGTACGCCCTTTATTTTTTTGTTTACAGAAATTTCACTTTTGTTCGGCTCAATCGCATTTACTTGTTGTTGAGTTTAGTTTTCAGTTTGCTGATACCCAATTTTTCTTGGGAAGTAACAGAACTGACTTCAACTCCGCAAAAATTGGTTGATTTTACACAGTTTTATTCCATAAAACAGCTTGAAGCTTTTGGAAATAGGGGAGGCGAAGCAATCGAAAACCCCAAAACTGAATTTTTGAATGGTTTTTCACTCCTATATTTTTGTTACTTTTTGGGTTCAGCACTAATGTTGATTCGCTTGATGATACTGACGTTTAAACTATTCAGTTTTAAAAAAATACCCTCTAAACCTTATATCTCAACGCAAGGGAAATTTGCCAATTCTTCGTTTTTCAATCTGATTTTTATTGATGATACGCACTTAGAAAAGCCCGAAATCGAACAGATTTTGGCACATGAACGCTGGCACGTGCGTCTGCTTCACTCTTTTGATTTACTCTTTGTCGAGTTGGTGAAAATTGTTTTCTGGTTCAATCCGATTGTTTACTTGTATCAACTTTCGTTGGCAGAAGTACATGAATACGAAGTAGATAGCCGAATGGTTGAACAATATCACCCACGTACTTATGCTCATCTATTGTTAAAATTAGCAGGTTTTCAAAGTCAGCCAAGGATGATTCATACTTTTAGCCGAAAACCACTTTCCGACCGTATTCATTTTTTATTTACTAAACAAAAATCAGTACCTATGAAAAAGTTCGCTTATTTATCCGTTTTGCCCATTTTAGGGCTAATAACGATGGCGTTTTCTTTTGAAAGCGTCGTCAAGAAAATACAAGAAAAACCAAATAAGAATGTTGAAAGACCACTAAATAGTGCTTTAACGACCTATCCGGAAGTAAAAGTTTCTGATAACAAGGAGCTTTACACTGTCAAGATAAATGAAAAAAAAGGTCAAATTTGGGTAACTATGAGTCCGAGAAAAATTACTCCAGATTTAGTGAATAGAATTGTTGCTGAACAATTTAAAAGCTTTGGTTTTTTGGTGAAAGTAAAAAATACTGAATACAACGATGCCAAAAAATTGAACAGAATTGAAATTAGCATGGAAGAAAATGAAGTAAGTAAAAAAGCAAGAGATAAAAAGAAAGTAAAGGTATCGGATTTGCCAACGCATTTTAGTTTTAATCTGAATAAAATGATTAATAAAAATCCAAAAGACTTGGATGCGATGATTGTACTTTTTGCCGATAAAACCACAGGCGAACATTTTGTAGCACCACTTGGTCCTCCACCGCCGCCGCCACCACCAATGCCGATGAGAAAAACACCACCCTTGGCAACTAAAAGTAAGCAATAAAAAAATCCCGAAAGATGTTTAATCTTTCGGGATTTTTATTGCTCATTATCAATTCATTAGATTTTCCATCTTACAAAAGCTTCCATTGCTTCGTACTCAGCCAAACCTAATTTATTATACAATTTTGCAGTATTACTATTTCTATCTTCCGCTCTTTGCCAGAATTCACGGGCATCAGAACCTTGGAACGGTACGCCATCTTTTTGTGATTGGTGTTTGAAAATACCATAACGTTTTTTCAATACTTGGTCAGGCGACATCGGAACTGCCATTTCAATTTGGTCGATGTCCCATTCTTGCCAAGCTCCTTTGTACAACCAAATCCAGCAGCTATTCATGTATTCACGATGTTTCAATTTCTGAACAGCTTGAATGATAGCGTCTAAACATACTTTGTGCGTTCCGTGTGGGTCGGCCAAATCGCCAGCGGCATAAATTTGATGTGGCTGTACTTCGTCAATCAGATTCATGACAATTTCTACATCTTTTTCACCGATTGGGTTTTTCTGGATTGTTCCAGTTTCATAAAAAGGCATATCCAAGAAGTGAATATTTTCTTTTTTGATACCCACGTAGCGACAAGTATTTTTTGCCTCACCTCTACGAATCAAGCCTTTGATATAGCGTACTTCTGGCGTATCAATTTCAGAATCTTTTTTCGCTTTCAAGAATTTAGCCGCTTCACGATAAATACGATTAGCTTTGGCATTGTTGGCTTCAAATCTTTCGTTGAAGTCAACAACAAATTCAGCGAAACGAAGTGCTTCATCATCAGCTACGGCAATGTTTCCAGAAGTTTGATAAGCTACATGAACATCATGTCCTTGGTCGTGCAAACGCTGGAAAGTACCACCCATCGAAATAATGTCATCGTCGGGGTGTGGACTAAAAATAATTACTTTTTTCTTAGCAGGGTAGGCACGTTCTGGGCGATTTGAATCGTCTGCATTGGGTTTTCCACCCGGCCATCCCGTAATACTATGTTGTAAATAATTGAATACTTCAATATTTATATCATAAGCCTGACCATACAAAGCCAACAAGTCAGAAAGACCGTTTTCGTTGTAATCGGCATTTGTCAATTTCAGTACAGGTTTGTTTACTGTCAAAGCCAAATGAATCACGGCTTTTTTAATCATCGCTCTGTCCCAATTTACAGAATCCACCATCCATGGCGTTCTCATACGAGTCAGTTGCGAAGCGGCAGCGGTATCAATTACGAAAGATGCGTTTTCGTGTAATTGCAAGTACGAAGCAGGTACATCAGAACTTACCGAACCTTCAACGGCACGAGCTACGTTGGTAGCTTTGTGTTCGCCCCAAGCTAATAATACAACACGTTTGGCTTCCATGATTTTCTGAACGCCCATCGTGATAGCTTTTTTAGAAACCTTCGCCAAGCCTCCAAAGTCGCCAGCTGCATCAATTTGAGTAGTAAGGTCGAGAGTCATCAGACGAGTTCTTGAATTGACCAAAGAACCGGGTTCGTTAAAACCAATGTGACCATTTCTACCAATACCCAATAGTTGAAAATCTAAACCTCCGTAACGTTCGATTTGAGCCTCATAATCTTTACAAAACTCTGCTAATTTTTCAAGCGGTAAAGTTCCGTCTGGTAAATGCCAGTTGCCCGAAGGAATATCAATATGGTCAAAGAGTTGTTCACGCATGAAACGTACATAACTCTGAACCGAGTCTGGTTGCATCGGATAATACTCATCAAGGTTGAAAGTTACCACATTCTGAAAACTCAAACCTTCTTCTCTGTGCATTCTGATAAGTTCAGCATATACTTTTTTTGGTGATGAGCCTGTTGCTAAACCTAAAACGGCAAGTTTACCTTCATTACTTCTTTGACGGATAATTCCTGCAATTTCATGTGCAACAGCACGTGAGGCAGCATCAGAATCGGCATAAATAAGGGTTGGAATACGTTCGTAACTAATGGCTTGTTCCATATTAAATAATGTTGAGCGTTGGTAAAAATATTTGTGTTTTGAATGATTGTTGAATTTTATTCTTTTTTACTTACTACAATCACCTCTAATCCTAAGTTGTCTAAGATTTTGTTAAGTGTTTTGATGGATGGATTCGCTTTGCCTAATTCAATGGAATGAATCGTCTTTATGGCAACATCACTTTTTTCACTCAAGTTTTCTTGGCTAAGAGAAAGAGTATTTCTTCTTTCACGAATAACACTGCCTAATTGTTCAAGATTCATAATTCAGAAATATTTTACTGGTATTTTTGCAAAGTTATAAATAAATATTTATTTTAAAATTGTTTTTCGGTAATAAGTTTCCGAATGATTAAAAATAATATAGATTTATGATTCTTTGCTAATCATTTAGGGTTTAAATCAATTCTTTTAAGCTTTTAGACGAAGTAAATTAAGCAAAATACTCACTTTGGGTATCCTGATGTATCTAAAAACTGTGATTACCTATAAAAGAGTGAATTGAGAAAATATAACTTGATGATTAGCTATTTTTTAGAGAAAATTTGATTTTATTAAAGTAAGCGGTATTATTTTGCCGATTTATTGATGGGAAAAATAAAAAATCCTTCCCGAAACACATTTTGGCTTCAAGAAGGATATTGATTTTAATATTTGTCACAAGGGTTTAAAATCCACAATGGACTAAAAACTTTGAACAGGAATTTCAGGGTAAAATATTATTCAAAGTATAATATTAAACTGGCAATGCTGTTTGTGTTGTCATAGCGATAGGAAATCAGCTTATCTAAATTATAAGTAGTATTGCCTACGGTAATAAAAATACCATTGATATTGAGTTGCGTATCGGAAGTAGCAGAAGTATTTCTATTACTGTAAGCCACTACGTTAAAATTGTATCCAACATATTTACTTTTTAGTTCGTTGGCTACTTTTTCGCCATCAGAAAGTACATCATCTTTTTGGCAAGCACTAAAAAAGAATGAAGCGAAGAAAATGAATAATAACAAACGGGTTTTTAGAAGTATTGTTCTCATGGTAGTAAAAGGGAGAATAAATGATATTAAGATTATGAGGAAATAATTAGGTGTAATTTTACAAAAAAAACCTTTTCAAAACACTTGTTTAGTTTTGAAAAGGTTTCTATGAGGCTTTTTTGATTATTTCTTTAAGTAATCAGTAATTTCTTGCAGACTCAAAGCATTAAATGTCATTTCTTTGGTTAAACCTCCTTTACGAGCTACTGCTACGCCATAGTGCATATCGAAATATCCATCTTTTTCGTGTGCATCTGGATTAATAGACAACTTTACGCCTTTTTCTAAAGCGTATTGTATCCATCGCCAATCTAAATCTAAACGATATGGGCTGGCATTAATTTCAATCACTACATTATTAGCCGCACAAGCGTCAATCATTTTTTTATAATCGACAGGATAACCTGCTCTTGATAATAATAATCGCCCAGTTGGATGTCCGAGTATGGTTGTATAAGGATTTTCAATTGCTCCAATGATTCTTGACATCGCTTTTTCTTCAGTCATTTTCAGATTTTGATGAATTGAAGCCACGATATAATCAAAGCTTTTCAATACATCATCTGGATAATCTAAAGAACCGTCGCCCAAAATATCAGATTCTATGCCTTTTAGTATTTTAAAAGGTCTGTCTGTCATCAACGAATAAGCTTGATTCAATTTATCAATTTCAGCGTGCTGTTCAAACACTCTTTCTTCCGAAAGTCCTTTGGCATAAGAAGCAGTTTTTGAATGGTCGGCAATGCCCAAATATTCAAAGCCTAATTCTCTACAATAATCAGCCATTTCTTTTAAAGAATGTTTACCATCTGAATAAGTAGAGTGATTATGCAAAATACCTTTGAGTCCATCCCAAGTAATTAATTCCTCATTTTGATGATTTTGTACCCAATCAAATTCAAAATTACCTTCTCGCATTTCTGGAATGATATAAGGAATATTGACACTTGCATAAATGGCTTCTTCTGAATCAAACTCTTGTTTCTGGACAGTCTTTAAAATGTTTTGACTTGCCAAATGCTTGGGCGAAGCAGAGTAAATAAATACTTGGTTGACAAACTGAGCAGGTGAACAAATCAATACTTCAATTTCGATGGCTTTTCCTTCAAAATGTCCACGCCAAGCAAAAGGAGAGGAGGCTTTTTCATCTTGTTGTAAAGTCGGTAATGAATTGATTAACTTCTGTACTTCCCAAGGTTTATCATGTCCAACTACCAATTGAATCTTTTCAACAATTTCATTTTTACGTCTGACATCGCCAACGATAGATACTTGTTCAAAAGATTTTTCTAACTCATCAAATAAAATTTCTGCCAATTCTTCGCCCTTTTCCATGCGAAGTTTCCCAGCGTTTGATTGTGCGTACAAAATAGACTCTTTGATGGTGTTCTGAATTTTATATCCAAAACCTTTCAATTTCGCTACTTCGCCATTTTCACAAGCCAAAAGCAATTCACGAGTATCAGTAATATTGAGTTCCTGCCAAATTGTGCGTACTTTTTTGGGGCCAATGCCTTTGATATTGAGCATATCAAAAACGCCTTCGGGGGTGCGAGCAAGTAATTCTGTTAATTCTTGCGTCGTTCCCGTTTGTCGGATTTCGTCAATTTTTCCAGCAATACTTTTTCCCACACTTGGCAAAGTAGCCAACTGAGCTACCGACATATTCAATAAATCTTCGGTAGTTTTATCCAAAGCACGAACGGCAAAACCAAGATTTTTGATTTTGAATTCGTTTTCGTCGTGTAATTCAAGCAGCTTTACCGTGAGTTCAAGTAAGGCGACAATTTCTTCGTTATTCATTGCTGATTCAATTTATTGATTCGCTGGCTCTGCTAATTGGTTTTCTTGTTCAGCCAAAACTTCGGCTACTGGTCTGAAATTTCCTTTTTTCAACAATTCATTTTCAGGAACGTAAGGACATACTTCTAAAATCGTAGTGATATTAATGTCTGTAATCAAGTAATCGCCCAAGCTACCTAAGTTTTTCACCAATGCTTCGTAAACGTCTTTTGGCGTTTCGGCATTGATGAGCATAATATGGGGTACTTTCTTTTCTTTCTGCGTTTTTTCGTCGAAAGTAATGTATTGAACTTTGGCTTTGTACCAAATCTCCGAGCCGTTTTCTTCAAAGAAAACTTCGCTCAGTTTCATTTTTGTTAAACTAATTAATTGAAAATCAGGTGTATTACTTGCCACTACTTCATACATTCTTGCTTCTGCTTCTGTATAAGAAACTGCATCCACCAAGTATGCTTCATTAATTGTTTTTAAAGAACCTGCTTCGTCTTCACGTTGATAACGTATTTTACCTAAATACCAAGTTGCCATGTTTTGTTGTTTTATGAGCAACCTCACCCCTAACCCCTCTCCTGTTGAGAGGGGAACTTTAATTTTGAAAAGCCCCCTCTCAGCAGGAGAGGGGGTTGGGGGTGAGGTTTATCTTTCTCCTGTAAATTTTACAATTTCACAAAACTATCAAGACTTGAGGAGGAATACAATTGCTAAGAGATAAGTTCTTGCAATAAATGTTTTTTGGTCTTCGGATGTCGGCAATCGGCTTTCGGATTTCAGCTTTCGGTCATCAGATTTTGATGATTGTTTTTTTATAAATGATGAAGTACAACTGATGGCATGAATCGAAGTCATGCTATCAGCGAAGTTTTTTTGGCTTTTGGCTATCGGATTACGGTCATCAATAAAAATAAAAGCTTAAAATCTAAAACCTGAAGACTGACAACCGAAATCCGACGACCAACATCCCAAATCCCCAATCCCAAATCCCAAAAACTGACCTTCATCATTTTACCACAAAAAAATCAAAAAAACATCCTACGTTTCCTTTTCATTTCTACCTTTGCAGTCAAGTTTAAACGGCGAATAAACTTGTGAAGTCTAAGCAAGTTTATTTACTCATTTTCATATTTTCAAAAGGTAGAAATGGAATACAGAATAGAAAAAGACACGATGGGCAAGGTACAAGTGCCTGCCAATGTTTACTGGGGAGCTCAAACGCAACGTTCAATTATGAACTTTCCGATTGCTCAAGACATCAACAAGATGCCAAAAGAAATTATCCGTGCGTTTGCCTATTTGAAAAAAGCAGCAGCCATCACAAATTTTGAGGCGGGCGTTTTGGCAGAAGATAAGAAAAACCTTATCGGACAAGTATGTGATGAAATCTTGGAAGGAAAGTTAGACGACCAATTCCCATTGGTAGTTTGGCAAACTGGTTCGGGAACGCAATCAAACATGAACTGTAACGAAGTTGTGGCTTACAGAGCTCATGTAATTAATGGTGGAAGTTTGTTAGATGAAACAAAATACATTCACCCGAACGATGATGTAAACAAATCGCAGTCGTCTAACGATACTTTCCCAACAGCGATGCACATTGCGGCATACAAAATCTTGGTAGAAGTAACGATTCCGGGCATTACAAAACTACGTAATACTTTAGATGCAAAAGCGAAAGAATTCAAAAATGTTGTAAAGATTGGTCGTACTCACTTTATGGATGCTACGCCTTTAACTTTAGGACAAGAATTCTCTGGTTATGTTTCTCAACTTGACCACGGTTTGCGTGCTATCAATAATACTTTAGCTCACCTTTCAGAATTAGCTTTGGGTGGTACAGCAGTAGGAACAGGTATCAACACACCAAAAGGTTATTCTGAAAATGTAGCAAAACACATTGCAGATTTAACAGGCTTACCTTTCGTTACGGCAGAAAATAAATTTGAAGCTTTAGCGGCACACGATGCGATCGTAGAAGCACACGGAGCGTTGAAAACAGTAGCAGTTAGCTTAATGAAAATCGGTAACGATGTTCGTATGCTTTCTTCTGGACCACGTTCGGGTATTGGTGAAATCTATATTCCTGATAACGAGCCGGGTTCGTCAATTATGCCGGGAAAAGTAAACCCTACACAATGCGAAGCCATGACAATGGTGGCGGCACAAGTAATGGGTAACGATGTAGCCGTTGGTATCGGTGGTTCGATGGGACACTTTGAACTAAACGTGTTTAAACCAGTAATGATTTACAACTTTTTACACTCAGCTCGTTTGATTGGTGATGTTTGTGTGGCGTTTAATGATAAATGTGCAGAAGGTATTCAACCATTACACGAAAATATCAAGAAACACGTAAACAATTCATTGATGTTGGTAACGGCATTGAATACAAAGATTGGTTACTATAAATCGGCTGAGATTGCTCAGACTGCTCATAAAAATGGTTCAACATTAAAAGAAACAGCTATCGCTTTAGGTTACTTAACAGCAGAAGAATTTGATGCTTGGGTAAAACCAGAAGATATGGTTGGCGATATTAATGTTTAGTTGTTAGCTATGAGCTATGAGCTTTGAGTTTTCGATTGCCATTGCTCGTGTCTCCACGAGCAATAATGCGAAGTAATTCCAAATCATAAAAATCTCCTTTACAGCGATGTGAAGGGGATTTTTTGGTTTTATAGGATTGTATTTTTTTTAAATAATCACCTTTATTAAAACTCAGAAAAGACAAAATTAGGCGTTTCGTAATTGCGTTGATTGATGTTTTATTGACAAAATTGCTTTTAATGAATGAATACAATTTGAACGACATTTCTTGTTTTTTGTAAGTATTTGTTAAAGATATAAAGCGAATTATACTTTAAAAATCATTACTTAGTACTCAATCAGAATCCTTTTTCCATCAATAGTTTTAATAATTATTGGGTAAAAAAACAGATAGCAGGGCTTTTTAGCCTGAGCTATTTCAAGAAAATGGTGGCTCGCACTGTACAACTTTAGGCTCTGTGCTGAAAGTTAAATTCAATAAAGCTGAATTAAATATGAAATCATCTTTTTCATTGACTCGTCGAGCATTTGTTAAAAATTCAATGATGGCTGCCTCTTTGCCACTTACTTCTTCTGTCGATTTTCCAACACTTCATCAAACGAATGTTAGTACTGCCAATACGCCAGTGTCTTTAGATTGGTTAGATAAACAAGTTTCGCCATTTTTCAGAGGTACAACTTGGGGAACTCCGTGGGCAAAAGGTTTACATAAAAAAGGAACAGCATTTACATTGAGCAGTAATGAAAATGAAATACCAATCCAAACTTGGCCTTTGGCTTTTTGGCCAGATGGAAGTTTAAAATGGACGGCTCACGCTGTGGCAAAACATATACATTTAGATAAAAACCTACAACTCAAAGCAGGAAAAACGAACAAAGCTAATACTGTTTTGAAAGTTCAGGAGGGAAGTACTACTATTAAAATCGACACAGGAAAAATTCAATGTGAAATCAATAAACAAGGAAAAACCCTGATTACTTCGCTACAAAGAGAAGGGCAATTAATTGCTCAGGATGGGAAATTGGTTTTATCAGTTCAAGATAATGTAGAAGCAGACGAAGCATTTAAGATAGATTCTTTTGAAGGGAAAATTGATAAAGTAAGTATTGAACAAAGTGGAGCAATCAGAGCCGTTGTAAAGATTGAAGGCTCGCATCAAAATACTGTTTCTAAAAATTTATTGCCCTTTGTACTTCGGTTGTACTTCTATGCCGAAGCTGAATCTATCCGAATGATTCATACCATTATTTATGATGGAGACGAAAACAAAGACTTTATCAAAGGCTTGGGCATTCGTTTTTCTGTGCCTTTGAAAGAAGCTTTGTACGACAGACATATCCGTTTTGTCGGAGAAAACTCAGGAGTTTTTACTGAAGCCGTGCAAGGTTTATCTGGTTTGAGAAGAGATGCTGGCAGAACGGCTTTAGATGCTCAATTAGTAGGAAAATCGGTAACGCAATTGCCCGAAAATGTCTTGAAAAACATTCAATACATTCCTGCTTTTGGAGATTATACTTTATATCAAGGTTCGCCCGATGCTTTTGATATTCAAAAAAGAACAAAAGCGGGGTATTCGTGGATACAATCGGCTTTTGGTGGACGTGCCAGCGGAACGGGCTATGTGGGAACGCCAAAAGGTGGAATTGCCTTTGGAATTCGTAATTTCTGGCAAAGTTTTCCTGCACAGATTGATATAAAAAATGCTCATACGGAACTCGGAGAACTAACGCTATGGCTTTGGGCACCTAAATCTCCAGCAATGGATTTACGTTTTTATCACGACGGCATGGGCGAAGACACGCACGAAAAACAATACAATGCTTTAGATATTACTTATGAAGATTACGAGCCTGAATTTGGGAAACCTTACGGTGTGGCTCGCACCAGTGAAGTACAAATTTGGATTTTATCCGAAACACCTTCGGGAGATGACTTGGTAGAAATTGCCAAGCAGATTCAAGAACCAGATTTACTGGTGGCTTCGCCAGAATATTTGGCACAAGTAGGGATTTTTGGAAGTGCTTTTTCTATACCAGAGAAAACGGCTTCAAATCAAAAACAGGCGATTGAAAATCAGTTAGATTTTTATTTTGATTACTATAAAAAACAAATCGACCAACGTCGCTGGTATGGTTTCTGGAATTTTGGGGATGTAATGCACAGCTACGATAATGACAGACACGTTTGGCGATATGATGTAGGCGGTTTCGCTTGGGATAATTCCGAACTCTCTACGGATTTATGGCTTTGGTATTATTTTTTAAGAACAGGCAGAAGCGATGTTTTCAGAGTAGCAGAAGCTATGACTCGCCACACGGGCGAAGTAGATGTGCATCATATCGGGCGTTTTAGTCCTTTGGGTTCAAGGCATAATGTTTTGCATTGGGGTTGTAGTGCCAAACAGTTAAGAATCAGTACAGCCGCCAATCGTCGCTTTTATTATTATTTAACGGCAGATGAAAGGGTAGGAGATTTGATGAGAGAACAAGTAAATGCTGATAGAACGCTCAGAACGATTATTCCGGGAAGAAAAATTGGACAAAAAGCTCCAGAATCAGACCCTAAAGGTGAGTTAGCCAGTGTTTCATTCGGTACAGATTGGGGTGCTTTGTCTGCTGCGTGGCTTACAGAATGGGAACGTACCGAAAACCCACAAGTAAAAGCCAAATTGCTCAACAGTATGCAAACTATTGCCGAACAAGCTCATGGTTTTTTCACAGGTTTGGCAACGATGGAATTAGCAACAGGCAAGTTTCGACAGGAAGATGCCCAAAAACTTTCGGTATCGCATTTAAGTGCTGTATTTGGCTTGGCTGAAATTTGTGCAGAGTTGATAGAATTAGTAGATATGCCCATTTTTGAAAAAGCATGGTTACAGTATTGTCAATTATACAATGCTACTGCCGAAGAACAAAAAGCTGTTTTAGGGGAAAGTCTAAAAAAACTCAATTTAGAGCAAGGTCACGCCCGACTTACGGCTTTTGCTGCCAAAAGAGGGAAAGATACTACTTTAGGAAAACGTGCTTGGAAAGAGTTTTATGCAGGCGATGGCGGAATAAAAAAACCTTCGATGAAAATTACCCAAATAAGCGGTACAAAAGTATTAAATCCTGTGGAGGAAGGAGAAGGCATTTCTACCAATGCCGTAGCACAATGGGGTTTAGCCGCCATACAATGTTTAGCTTTTGTTGGAAATGATTTAGAGTAAATTCCACCTTGAAACTTTACCATTGCCCAATTAATACTCACTCTTCTTCAATATAAATGACCATTTGCATTAAAGAAATGGCTACTTACAATTGAGAAACGACGATTTACATTGAAGAAATAGAAACTTACAATTGAGAAACAATAATTCACATTGAAGAAATAGAAACTTACAATTAAGAAAAGACCATTTACAATAAAGAAAAGGCTACTTACAGTTAGAAAACGACTACTTACAATTGAGAAACAGCTATTTACATAAAAGAAATAGATACTTACAGTGAAGAAACGACCATTTACAGTTAAGAAATGAATGCTTACAATCAGGAAACAACCATTTACAGTTAAGAAATGAATGCTTATAATTGAGAAACAACCATTTACATTAAAGAAATGAATGCTTGTAATTGAGAAATGACTATTTACATCAAAGAAACGGATAATTACAATTAAGAAACGACCATTTACATTGAAGAAACAGCCAATTACAATTAAGAAATACAGCCTTACAGCTCAAAAATAGTAGGTGACGGTAACACTTTGCGGTTACCGTTTTTTGTATCGGTACGCTGCTAAACGGTAACCACAAGAATTACCACTACACCTTATCATAAGACAAAATACCGTATAATAAGTTTTTTGGAAATTGTTAGCTATTGGTTTGGGGATTTTGTGGGAAAATGGTAGGTTGCTACTTCATAATCGTAAATATTTCTACCATCATTAAAATGGTAAATGAAATTATAGTTTTAGACAATTAAATAGCATTAACGATGACATTTTCTCAAAAATTCACGGTTCATCCTGTTGGGCAAGGATTATTTTATAGTGGAATATTTAAAATTGGTACTAAAGTTAAATTTAGTATGGTATTCGACTGCGGAACTAAGTCTGTTGCTAAAGCCATTCAAACAGAAATTGATTTATATAGAACTGAGACTAATATTAGTAGTACAAAGACACTTGATTTATTAATTATTTCACATTTTGATAAAGACCATGTGAGTCATATTGAAAAATTATTGGATGGTAATATCAAAGTAAAAACTCTCATAATGCCTTTTATAACGTTTCAAGAGCGTTTATTTTTAGTGCTTAGATTTCTTAGTCAGTCAAAAGGCAATAATTCAAATAAAGAGTTTATAATTAAATTTATTCTTGATCCATTTAGTACTTTGAAGAATAATTTAGATGATGATTCTGAAATATATTTAATTGATGGTGAAGATTTAGGTAGCCCAATTCCTCAAATAGAAAATAGTAATCAGGATACTTTTGATTTCAGTGAGAATGAAAGCTTTACAATTGTTTTTGAAGAAGGAGAAGGAGTTAAATCTGAGCTTGAAGATAAGGATATAGAAAAAACACGCTTCAAATCTGATGAAGCAAAAGTATATAAAGTCAATCATAGAAACAAAGGTATATTAAAAACCTCAACAGGGTTGGCATTAATGGAATTTCTATTTTATAAACGAAATATTGGTGAAGAGGATAAAGAATTTTTTGATAAAATTGAAAAGTTATTTTTTGCTAAATATGTGATACAACTATCAGGTTTATCAGAAGAACACAAATTGGATAAAATTGTTGAAATTATTAAAGGAATAAATTCATTTAAAGGTTCTGGTTTACAAAAAATTTTTGTTGATGCACAGAAAGAGACAAGTAGTCAAACAGACAAAATAAAAAAAGAGCCTTTAGAAGAAAAAGAACCACAATATCTTGATATAATAGACTCCAACACAACCTCTCTTTGTTTATTACATAAAAATCTTATGAGTAGTTTACATCAAAACAAGCATGGTAGAATAATACAAATTCAAAAGTTTACTATCCCTCAAAATAGAGTTAATATACCTTGGTGTAGATTCTATCAAAATACTTATAGTCGGAATAATAACTTCCCCAATGTACTTTTAACTTCAGATACTTTTCTATTAAAAGATGTTCAGGTTGACCCATTTTTAAAACATTTTCAAAATTATTGGAACGACTTTTGGCTTTTTCAAATTCCTCATCATGGCTCTAAAAAAAGCAGTAACTTTTTATTACATTCTAACATACCTTCAAGAGCTTACAATTTTATCAATTATGGTATTCCCAATAAAGATAAGCATCCCGACCAAAGTGTTATTTATGATTTAGTAGCTACTGGGCATTCAGTAAGATTAATACCTGTTACTCAATATCAAGGACTCTTTTTTGAATTGATTTATCCATGATTCTTACTAAAGTATCCATATTAACCTTTACTGACATTATGATTGGACAGAATACCGTTTAATAATTTTTTATGGAATTAATTAGGTGTAAGGTTGTAGATTTTGTGGGAAAATGGTATGTTGTATGGGATTTAGGTTTGAATTGTTCTTTCAGTATAAAAAACTTAAAGCTGATAACAAAAACATAAATATTATAATATAAACTTTTCTAAAACTTAAATATTGTAAAATGAATGCAGATTTGACTCATACTTTTAAACACGCAAGAAGCCTAATCAATTCTTGGAAAAATAGATACTCTACGACGGAATATCCACAAAAAGTAATTTTAAACATTTTTTATAGAAAATATACAATTGAAAGAATTTGGGCAGATATAATAAATCAATCACATTCTACTTGGGAATTTGCGTATGAAAAAAACATGAAAAAATATGCTGAAGTTGCTCAAAGTGAAATTGTTCCAATATTAGAAAATAACCTAAAAGAGAACAAGAAAGTAACAAATATAAAATTTTCAGATTTTCAACCATATATAAAATCAGCCTCTTTGGGAGATGTAGATGCTATCAAAGCCATTGAATATACATATTTTTTAAATAGAATTTTTGATGAACTTACAATGTTATGGATTTCAATGGTTAATAGTGGTGAAACTAAAATAGATGCAATAGCCAAATTGACAGGGGTAATTCTACCTCGTGAAATCTCAATAAGTAGTTATCGTGAAGTTGAACAAATTTTTGATAAAATAGGCGTTGAAACCTACTTACAGTCATTATTTATTAAAGAATTCAAAAATCAGTTGTAAAGAAGATACTAAACATAAAATGGAAATAAATATAAACGAAGAATATTCAGGATTTGAATTTGAAAATGGGTACATAATACTAATTGATAATCTAATTAAATTGGGGCTTATCACAGATATATTTAAACGTTCAAATAGTTTAATTTTATTGAAAGATGATGAAATAAATGGAGGAGGAATTACATATTTTATTAGAGAATCAGATTTAATGGAATTTTATAATGACCTCAAAAGCTGTTTTAACCAAAATTTATCACCCGACTTAAATGTTGGTTTAACCTCCCTAAAGAAATGGATTGAAAGGTCATATCATAATTCAGGAAGAGTGTCATATGAATCTTTAATGAGTGAAGATAGTAATTGTTGCGAAATTATTATAGCGAATGGTAGTATCATAGACTACCCACAGACTAAAAACTCTTCCTTATCATGGTCTCAAGATGAATACTCTTATTATAATTTGATGCGACAAATATAGGTCAATGGGAATTCGCCCTTGTTGGAATTATTTCCAACAAGATGTGCGTAAGCAACACACCAACTTGATAGTTTCATCCTCACTTCATATTTGGAGAGTTGCTTACGCTCGTTTCTTTGGAGATAACTCCAAAGAAGGCGGAAAGAAGGCGGAAAGCTTGGCTGGAAAATCCGAAATCCGATAACCCAAATCCCTAAATCTCCATCAATCGCTTTAAATTATCATGGAAAGAAACGCCTGTTTCTAATTTACTTCGTTTTTGGTCTTGCATTACTACCAAGTATTTGCCGTTGAAATGTCTTTCTAATTCTTTAATTCTGGTAGCATTTACAATACACGAACGACTGATTCTGATAAAGCTGTCTGGTAGTTTTTCGCTAAGGTTCGCAATGGTATAATTGGTAATATGTTGTTTTCCATCGACGGTATTTAAAAATACATACTTATCATCTGCCTGAAAAAAGGCGATTTCGTGGAAAGCAATAATTAAAATTTTATCGCCATTCTTTACAGAAATAGAATGAATTTCTTTTTTAGGTTTTAGCAATTCCGAAATAGATTGAATACTCTCGGAAGAAAGTTTTAAAGATTGGTTTTCCGTAAATTTTAGTAGTTTTTGCACCGTTCTATCCAACCTTGATTTTTCGATAGGCTTCAATAAATAATCAATAGAATTTTCTTCAAAAGCCTTCATGGCAAATTGGTCGAAGGCTGTCACAAAAATCACAATCGGCATATAAGTAAGTTTTGCCAGCATCTCAAAACCCGAAAGAATAGGCATTTCGATGTCTAAGAAAATTAAATCAGGCTTTAAATCTTCGATGATTTCCAAGCCCTCTTGTCCGTTCAAAGCCTCGCCAATGATGTCGAAAGTATCGTCATAATCTTTCAAAAGTCTTCGCATTCGACTAATTGAAATCGGTTCGTCGTCTATGAGTATGGTTTTGTATTGCATGGATTGGGTTTTAACCTCACCCCCAACCCCTCTCCTGCTGAGAGGGGAGCAGATTTTGGTTTTTAAAATTTATTCCTTAAAGCTATTGTTCTTTCAAATTATAATCGTAGTCTGATAGCTTTCAATCTTACAGTTGATTATAAAGTCTATCATTTATTCAATTAACCTAAAATTCCTTAAAGTCTGTTCCTCCTCTCTGAAGGAGAGGGGGTTAGGGGGTGAGGTTTCACAAAGGCAAATAAATCATCACCACCTTCTCTGGCTGATTTTTAATATCAATACTTGCTTTATCGCCATAAACAATTTTTAGTTTTTCTTTAATACTTCGTAAACCAAAGCCACCGCCGAAGGATTCGCCAAAATCTGGGCCGTTGTCGTGGATTTTAATTAAAATATTGTTTTCTGCTTCGCTGATTTTTACGCTAATAATGCCTGCACTGGCAATTTTTGAAATACCATGTTTGATGGCATTTTCTACCAAAGGTTGTAACAAAAATCGAGGAATTTTTTCTTCCAAAATACTTTCTTCACAATCAATTGAGTAGGTTAAACGATGTCCAAAACGTACTTCTTCAATGGTTAAATAAGCTTTAATGATTTCTAACTCATCTGCCAACGTATGAAAATTCTCTTCGGTTCGTCCTGTTGTGTAGCGAAACAATTTTGATAATTGAATTGTCATTTCTTCGGCTTTATCAGGTTTGTCGTGAATCAATCCAGCAATGCTATTCAATGAATTATACAAAAAATGTGGATTGATTCGGGCTTCTAAAGCATCTAATTGTGCTTTGGATTTTAGTTTTTCTAAATTCAATAATTGATACTCCTGTTCTGAAATCTTGCGAGTAATACTTCTTGTTTTGAGCCAGTAAATAAGATAAGACCAACTAATCAGCACAGGAAGAATAAAGTAAAAATAAAATGCCGCCGTTTTGTTAAGCTCCCACAAATTATTGTTTACATCTTGCCAAAAAAGTGTTGTATGAAAAAGATTCCCAAAAATCAACGAACAACCCATTAGTGGAAAAATCTTCACCCAATCGACAGGAACTTTATTTTCAATGTAATGGATAAAGACATAAATCGCTGCTACCGATGCCAAAGCACTTAAAAAAGTTAGATAAAATACTTTTTGATAAATGTTGGAGAAATCAATCGGTAAGTGACTGATTTGTAAGGTAAAAAAAGTTACACAAGTAAGAGCATAGCCCAACAACAAGCAAAACACGACCTTAAAAAAAAAATTATAGGAAGATTTTAAATCAAAATCATGTTCTTTTCTTTCAAATGGTTGAGTGTTTACAGCGGTTTTTCTTTCAGAAAAGTTAGGACTTTTTTTTTCCTCGTTTGGCTGAAATTCCTCTTTAGGAGTATTGGGTTTATTCGGTTGATAAGTATTACTAAAAATGCTGTTGGTAATATCTATTTTGCCTGCCAAGGTTTTAATCGTTACGTTTGGCCCACCGCCATTCAATTTTCCTCTGACACTTTGTTTGGTTTGATAACCCGAAAAATTAGCAAACATGGGCGTATAAACACGACTGGCGGAGGCTTCTAAATCCATAGGATGTTCAAGCGGAAGAGCAATTTTAATGTTTCCGCCTGCGGTATCAAACCAAGCATATTGATTGATTTCATTTACTTCTGCTTTGATATTGCCGCCTTTGGTACTTGCTCCGATATTTCCATTTACATTTTTCAAGTAAATGTTTCCGCCAGCAGTATTACATTCTAAAAAACCATTTACGGTAAAGGCTTCGATGTTTCCGCCCCAACTTGAACAATGAATATTGCCTTCATGGTGTTGGATATACATATTGCCGCCTTTAGTATCAATATTAATATCAGCTTTATTGGCTGCCAAAAAGATATTTCCACCCATCGTCGAAGCGTTGATTCTGCCTTCGCATTGGAATATATTGATTTTTCCGCCCATTGTTTTGCCTTCAACATTTCCTTTGGTTTGTTCAGCAGAAATATCCCCGCCCCAAGTAGAAAAAGTATGATTGCCTTCCAATTTTTTCAAGGAAACCTGTCCGCCATAGGTTTTTGAATAACTATTTATAGAAGCGGGCAAGTAAATTCTGAAAGAAGTAGTCTGGAAATTAAACCAATTATACACATTAAAGTAATCGGGTTTTGAAGAAATCATCAGCGTATCGTCCACTACGTTCATCATTAAATCGTGTGTGTCGAAATCAAATTCCAACAAAGGGTCTTTGAGTATAAAAAGCGTAAACACACTTCTAACAGAAGCAAATACTTCTACTTTGATGTTGTTTTCTTCATGTCCAATCAGTTCGATATTGCCAGAGAAATTTTTGAGATGAAGATTCTTAATGCCTTCAGCTTCATAAGTTTTCGTGAGCGTTGGTTTATAGTTCATGGCTTCGGATTCAAGCATCTTGTGGATTGATGCAGGTTTAAATTTAGTGAAAAATTTTGCTTTAAGCTTTTAGAAAATCAGCTTTCTGATTTTTCCTTGTTTGTTGATTCAAAACAAGTACTGAAAACAATTTTTTAGAAGTACTTTCCGACAAATTGAAAAATAGAGGGGATGAAATTGGTTTTTGCTTGGATAAAAATTGTAGAGAATAAAGATGTAAGACAAAAGACTTAAAGAGCCTATTTTTTATTTTTGAGAATTATGAAGAATTTTTATTTCGTAGAATAATAATATTTTTTAATGATTTTAGAGTATAAATTTACTTTGAATTGCATCTAATAAATATAGGATGGATTTTCAACCTTTTTATCTGAAAAATGAATCTTAGAAAAAAACACAAAAAAACTATCAAAAAACAATGAAGAAACTATTACTATTAAGTGCGTTTATCACACAAGTTGGTTTTGCCCAGCAAAATGCTTGGGAAAATCCGGCAGTGGTAGATAGTCACAAAGAGCCTGCTCATGTTGATTTTATGGTTTACGACAACAAGCCAGCTGCTCTTGAAAATAACTATGGTAAATCTCCTTTTTATCAATCTTTAAACGGTACTTGGAAATTCAATTTTGCTCCTTCTATCGAAAAAAGTCCTAAAAACTTCTTCGCAACCAATTTAGACGACAGTCAATGGAATGATTTAAAAGTACCTTCAAACTGGGAACGCAAAGGTTTCGGAACGCCGATTTATACCAATATTATTTATCCATATCCTAAAAATCCGCCATTTATTGGTGGCGACAATCCCGTAGGAAGCTATCGCAGAAATTTCACTGTGCCAAGTACTTGGGATGGTCGTGAGATTTTATTGCATTTCGGTTCAATCACGGGTTATGCCGTGGTGTACGTAAACGGAAAAGAAGTAGGGATGACGAAAGTATCAAAATCGCCAGCCGAATTTGATATTACGCCTTATTTACAAAAAGGAAATAATTTATTAGCGGTACAAGTATATCGTTGGCATGATGGAAGTTATCTTGAAGACCAAGATTTTTGGCGTTTGTCGGGTATCGAACGTGATGTATTTATGTACGCATTGCCAAAAACCAGTCTTTGGGACTTTTTCTTGAAAGCTGATTTAGATAAAAATTATATCGACGGCTTGTTTAGTGCTTCCGTTTCGCTTCGCAAATTTGGAGAAAGTAATATTCAAGCAGGAACAGTTTTAGCAGAAATTCAAGACAAAACTGGCAAAACGATTTTTACAAAACAAGTTGCTGTAAAACCTAATACTTTAGAAGTAAACATCGACGGGAAAATTACTAATCCAGCTAAATGGAGTGCTGAATTTCCGAATTTATACGATTGTATTCTTACTTTAAAAGATACAAAAGGCAATGTTTTGGGCATTACCAGTACAAAAATTGGTTTCAGAAAAATTGAAATTAAAAATGCTCAATTAATGGTAAATGGTGTACCTACTTTGGTACATGGCGTAAATCGTCACGAACACGACCCTGTGGAAGGACACGTGCCAAACCGTGAATTGATGTTGAAAGATATTCAATTGATGAAACAATTTAACATCAATTCTGTAAGAAACAGCCATTATCCAAACGACCCATATTGGTATAAACTCTGCGACGAGTACGGTTTGTATGTAGTGGACGAAGCCAATATCGAAACGCACGGAATGGGAGCGGAGTGGCAAGGAAGTTTTGATAAATCTAAACATCCTGCTTATTTGCCACTTTGGGCGGAGGCTCATAAAGACCGTACTGTTCGTTTGTTTGAGCGTGATAAAAACCACCCTTCAGTCATTATTTGGTCTTTAGGAAACGAATGTGGCAATGGCCCAGTTTTTTATGAAACTTATAAATGGTTGAAAGAAAAAGATTCAACTCGTCCAGTGCAGTCGGAACAAGCAGGGGAAAATGCTAATACAGACATCGTTTGTCCGATGTATCCAGAAATCAAAAATATGGTAGCTTATGCACAAGATGCTACTAAAACCAGACCTTACATTATGTGCGAGTACTCGCATGCTATGGGAAATAGTAATGGTAATTTCCAAGAATATTGGGATATTATCGCCAGTTCAAAACACATGCAAGGCGGTTTTATTTGGGATTGGGTTGACCAAGGAATGCAAACTGCAACCACAGACGGAAGACCATTTTTTGCTTACGGGGGAGATTTAGGTGGATTGTACTTACAAAACGACGAAAACTTCTGTGCCAATGGTGTTGTAGCTGCCGATCGCTCGCCACATCCGGGTTTATTTGAAGTAAAAAAAGTTTATCAGTCTATTTTATTCAAGAAAAAAGACCTTGCTAAAGGCGACATTATTGTTCAAAATGTGTTTGATTTTACCAATTTAGATACTTATCAATTCAAGTGGATTTTATCTAAAAATGGGGTAGCTCAAAAAGAAGGAGATTTTGCCGTTTCGCTTGCTCCTAAGCAAGAAAAAGAAATTCACTTGCCAATTCCTGCTATTGATAACCAAGCAGAATATACTCTTTCGGTATTTGCTTTTACCAAAGTAGAAAGTCCTTTAGTACCTGCTGGACATGAAGTAGCTCGTGAACAATTTGTTTTGAGCGAGCAATCGTATTTTGATATTGCAGCCAAATCAACAATAAAAGCTGGCGTACAAATCACTCGTGAACAAGACAAAGTACGTTTTTCGACTGGAAATATTACTGGAGAATTTGATACAAAAAGAGGACGTTGGACAAAATACGCTTTGACTTCTGGCAAAGAGTTTATCAATCAATTCCCAGAACCGTATTTTTGGAGAGCTTGGACAGACAATGATTATGGCAATGATATGCCTATAAATTTAGGGATTTGGAGAAACGCACACGTAAACAAAACCTTGAAAAACGTAGAAGTAGGCGAGCAACAAGCTGACGGAAGTTTACAAATCACGGTCAATTATGAACTTTCAGGCATTAATGTTCCTTATTCAACGGTTTATCAAATTCAAGGAGATGGTTCGGTAAAAGTAACCGCTACGATGGATATGGGCGAACGTAATTTGCCAGAACTTCCTCGTTTTGGGATGAGATTACAGTTGAATAAAGCTACCAATCAGTTCAGTTATTATGGACGTGGCCCATTAGAAAATTACAGCGACCGTAAAACGGCTACTTTCTTGGGCGTTTATGAAGATGTAGCTCCTAAATCATTGGTAAGTAATTATATTCGTCCGCAAGAACATGGTTATCATACCGATACTCGTTGGTTGAAAGTTGTAAACGAACAAGGTCAGGGCTTACAAGTAGAAGCTCCGCAGGCTTTTTGCTTTAGTTTATTGCCTTTCAAAGCAGAAGATTTAGACCCAGGCAATACTAAAAAACAACAACACCCGACAGACATCAAGATTCGTGATGAAAATACTTTACACATCGACTTGAATCAGCGTGGCGTTGGTGGCGATAATAGTTGGGGAGAATTACCACACAAACAGTACAGAATGTTAGACAAAAAATATTCATATAGTTATGTGATTAAATTGATTAACTAATTGGACTTTAGTATTCTTTTGACTTAAAGACTTCAAGATTCAAGACAAAAAAGCCCGAAAATGATTTACTCATTTTCGGGCTTTTATTTTAAAATCTTCTTTTCAAATTAAGTAATTGTACATTTTTTTTATGTTTTGAAATGTTGTAACAGATTGAAATTCATAATTTATAATTCAGCATTCATATTTGAAACCTTATCCATGAAAACCTCCGTGACTCGAACTACGAAAGAAACCACTTCTTCCGCTCATCGGACGAGAAGTAATAGTTCTTGAATTACCGATACTTTGATGAATACTACTTGATTTTTCATAAGCATTTCTTGAAGCATAAAAACGCCCGAAATTTCCTCTATAATAAGATGAATGATAACCTCTTTTAGAAGAATCCTTTCTTGATGAACTGCTGTAAGTACTTGAATTATTGAAATTATTCACGATGTCGGGGCGATAATTTGAATAACTCGGACTCAAAGTTTTAGCTAACAAATAGCCCATTCCGCCATACAACAAGGCATTAGACAAATTATTACTTTGACCAATATGAGCTTGATTGGTAGCAATTTCATTATCAATCAAGGCTTTCACAGCTCTGGGCGAAAGAGTATCTTTTTTACCATCCAAATAGGTAACGATGGCAACCGAACTGTCGGCTGGCACTTGTACTTCGTCCGTAATTTTGAACTGCCCTTTCGATGTTTCAGAAATATAAGTTTTTACACCTTTGGTATAAACTTCTACTTCTTCATAATCGCCTTCGTCTTCTTGGGAATTTCCACAGCTTTGGAGTAATACCACATTTCCTAAAACAGCCAAAGCTAAAGTACCGCTTACGGAGATGTCTTTGACTTTACGAATGAATGAACTTTTGCGTAAAGGTGTCATTGTGTTTGAATAACGATTTCAAAAATCGTGAAATGTTAATTTTGGTTTATTTGTCAAAGATATTCTGGATTTATTCAATTAGAAAATACTTAGGAAGAATGGTATTTTTTTTCTGAGAACGGTAAAAATTACAAGGCATTTTCGGTAAAACCCTGCTATTGATTGATAGCAAATTTCTAAATTGCTGACAAATCAACAATCTCATGGAAAATATTCAAGTCAAATTAGCGAGTCGTCCTTTCGGGAATCCAAAAGAAAGTGACTTTTCAATTGAAAAAACGCCTCTTCCTTCTATCCAAGACGGAGAAGTATTAATCAAAACTGCTTATATCTCACTCGACCCTGCCATGCGTGGCTGGATGAACGAAGGGAAATCCTACATTGCCCCCGTGAAAATCGGCGACGTTTTCAGAGCAGGAACGGCAGGGGAGGTAGTAGCATCAAAAAATGAAAATTTTGTTGTCGGGCAAAAAGTAACAGGCAATTGGGGCGTACAACAATTTGGAGTATCCAAAGGAAAAGATATTATCAAAGTAGATACTTCTTTCGCCCCTTTACCGATGTACTTAGCCACTTTAGGAATGCCCGGCATGACAGCCTATTTCGGTTTATTAGAAACTGGTTTGCCCAAAGAAGGCGATACTTTGGTAGTTTCTGGAGCATCTGGTGCGGTTGGAAGTGTAGTAGGACAGATAGCAAAAATCAAAGGTTGTAGAGTCATTGGCATTGCAGGCGACCAAGAAAAATGTGATTACTGCGTCAACGAATTAGGTTTTGATGCCTGTATCAATTACAAAACTGAGAATGTTAGAAAAGCCCTCAAAGAAGCTTGTCCCGAAGGAATTGATATTTATTTTGACAACGTTGGCGGCGAGATTTTAGACATTGTACTTACTCAAATTCGATTTAAAGCCCGTATCGTTATTTGCGGAGCAATTTCACAATACAACAATACCGAACCTGTAAAAGGCCCATCCAATTATTTATCACTTTTGGTGAATCGTGCCAGAATGGAAGGCATTGTGGTTTTTGATAATGCTGCAAATTATGGAAAAGCTGCCAAAGAAATGGCTGGCTGGCTTAATGAAGGAAAACTAAAATCTAAGATTCATATCGAGCAAGGAATCGAAAACTTTTACCCAAGTTTAATGATGCTTTTTTCTGGAAAAAACTTCGGAAAATTAGTGTTAGAAGTAGCGTAAAATTATACTATCAGACTGTAAACATTAGGCAAAATGGCTTTAAAGCCTTTGCTCAATGCTTACAGTCTAAAGCTTATAGCAAGAAAAATATTTTAATTTTGCTCGTTATTAGCTTTAAAAAAACTTCCCGTTGAAGTACTCAAGAAGGCTTCAAAATCAATGTCTTCTTGTTTAATAAATCCATTTTGAGGCAGTTTTTTATCAGCCACCATTTCAATTACACTTACGATAGAAGCCGCTGTTGTCCATGAAATAGCACGCCAATGTTTGCCATCAATTAATTTCGGAGAATACGCTCGGTAAAATTCTTCTCTTTCAATTACTTTATTTTTCCAACCTTCCACTACCGCATAAACATATACTACATCTTCCTGAACGGGCGGTTTTGCTTCCGTCAAGATTTCCTCTAAAAGCTCACGACGGTCTTTTAAAATTAATTCATATAATAAAAATTTCATCAATTTCCCATGACCGGGATAACGAATTGTTTTGTAATTCAGCGTATCAACTTTTCCTTCAAAAGTCTCGCACATCGTTCCCAAGCCTCCCGAAGTACTGAAAGCCTCAAATTCGTTTCCTTCGATATTGATAGTTTCTAAGCCATCCAAAGCCGACACTAATTTTAGTTTTCCGTTATGAATTACTTCACAATCGTTGATGTACTCGTTGATAACTCCCGCAGGCGACCAAGTGAAAGAATAGCCCAATAAACCGTTGGGATATTTGGGTAAAGCACCTACTCTAAGCTCAATATCACGGAGTTTGGTAAATCTTTTGGCTAAATCTGCCCCTACAATGCCGATAAAACCGGGAGCTAAACCACATTGTGGAGCTAAAACAGCAGTACTTCCTTCTTCTGCCATTTTTCTGATAGCACTTGTAGTGGGTACATCTTCTGTTAAATCAAAATAATGTTTCCCGTTTTTATGAGCAGTCTGAGCGATTTTCAAGTTCAGATTATAAGGCATACAAGAAACTACCGCATCAAAATTGGGAATTAAATTTTCAAGAAAAGTAAGGTCTGTAACGTCCCCTTTCATTACTTCAAAAGGTAATTCCGAAGTAGGAACATTTTTATCTAAACCCTTTACTTCAAAACGTTTGGACAATAGGATTCCCACCAATGAGCCTACTTTGCCCATGCCAATTACTAATATATTTTTCATGATTGTATTCGATTAGCTGTCAGCTTTTTTGAAAAAAGCTGACAGTTGCTGAGGGTGAAATTTGTTTGTTGTGAAGTGCAATATTCTGGCGGTTTAATCTTACCATCAGAATACTTTATCAAAAAAGCTGAAATCCGAAACCACAAATCCAAAAACCTTAACTTCTCTTGGTCATTTCAAAAAGGTTGGTAGCTTGTTCGCCCAAGAAACCATCAAACCAAACTTGTTGTCCGTTTTCTTCGATGTAGCCTCTTTCGGCTAATTCATAATAAGCATAAGACCAATTGAGCGTGCCTAAACTTCCGTCAGCTTCAATTACTGGACAATCTTCGTCAATGGCTTGGGTTGAACTTTGGCGAAGTTTACTTCCTTTTGCTCCTTCAATAGCGGGTTTTATAGGTACTCCTATATTTTCGAGTGCCGCCATTGTGCCTTCGATGCCATCCCATTCTGGTACATTTTGATAATTAATGTAAGCCGTAAAGTGATTCACAGAATTGCCATGCAATAAAGTCCAAGCAGCAAATTGAGATTCTTTATTGACTGCTAAAATAGTTTCCTTTTTTGCTGGCGACCATGGACGAGCAAAGAATTTCACTAAAGCATTTACTAAGCGGTCGGCTTCGGCAGAAATCAATTCTCCATTATGTTTTAGACTTGCCAATAACTGGCGAGCTTCACCAGCTAATAAATCAGGAGCATCTTTAACGGCTTCGTTAATCAAAGCTTGGGTACTTTCTGAAAGTTCAGCTACCTCCAACTGTGTTACAAAGAATTTAGGAAAATTGATATTCGTTGGATGCTGATAATGAAATGAATTCAGATGTTTTGAAGGAAAGGAGTAAGGGAGAATTTTCACATAACCCAGAGACTCCAACACTTCTGAAATAGCAGGGATTCCTGCTGGTTGTTTTCCCGTAAAAGTATTAAAAGTACGGAAAGCACAGTGGTCGTTGACGACATTTCCACCTTTAGACAGCACCAAATCTGCATATTGCTGTGCATATTTTACTCTTTTGCAATAGCCCTCCCAGAGCTTTTCCATCAGAGATTTTGTAATCATTTCTTGTGTTTTCATGGCTATTTTTCAGTTGTGAATGAGTGAGTTGTGATTTAGTGAATTGTGAATGAGTGAGTTAGTGAATTGTTTATCAATAAAACATTCACTAATTCACTAACTCACTCATTCGCTAAATGTTAAATGTTATTCCTTGTGCCAAAGGCAATTGTTTTCCGTAATTGATGGTATTGGTTTGTCTTCTCATATAAGCTTTCCAAGCGTCCGAGCCAGATTCTCTTCCGCCTCCTGTTTCTTTTTCTCCACCGAAAGCTCCGCCGATTTCTGCTCCAGAAGTACCAATATTTACATTGGCAATACCACAGTCTGAACCGTTGGCTGATAAAAACAATTCTGCTTCTCGCATATTCAATGTAAAAATTGAAGACGACAAGCCTTGCGGTACATCGTTCTGAATTTCAAGGGCTTCTTCAATGTTCGAATACTTCATAATGTATAAAATCGGAGCAAAAGTTTCATGCTTTACTATGCTGAAATGTGGCTCTACTTCGGCAATGCAGGGTTTTACATAACAGCCCGACTCGTAGCCATCGCCAGAGAGCAATGCGGCTTCTACCAACATTTTTCCGCCTTCTTTCGCCACTGCTTCCACGGCTTTTTGGTCGATTAATGGCCCAACGTGATTATTCTCATCCAAAGGATTTCCGATGCGTAATTGTTGATACGCTTTTACCAAACGTTCTTTGAGTGATTCGTAGATTGATTCATGGATAATCAATCTTCTGGTAGAAGTACAACGTTGTCCAGCCGTACCCACTGCCCCAAACACTACGGCAGGAATGGCAATGGTTAAATCTGCATTTTCGGTAATGATAATGGCATTATTTCCGCCCAACTCTAATAAACTTTTACCCATTCTTGCGGCAACTGTTGCACCAACAATTTTTCCCATTCGGGTTGAACCGGTGGCTGAAATTAGTGGTACTCTGGTATCTGCCGTAAGCCATTCACCTACTTGATAATCGCCAGTGATAATATTAGAAACACCTTCGGGGATCTGATTTTCTTTCAAAACTGAGGCAATGATATTTTGACAAGCAATCGCCGTCAAGGGTGTTTTTTCAGAAGGTTTCCAAATACACACATCGCCACAAACCCAAGCAATCATGGCATTCCATGACCAAACAGCAACGGGAAAATTAAAGGCGGAAATAATACCAACAATACCTAAAGGATGATACTGTTCGTACATTCTGTGTTCGGGACGTTCGGAGTGCATCGTTAGACCATACAACTGACGAGACAAGCCCACCGCAAAATCACAGATGTCGATGATTTCCTGTACTTCGCCCAAGCCTTCTTGTAAACTTTTTCCCATTTCATACGAAACTAATTTTCCAAGTTCTGCCTTGTATTCACGGAAAGCCATTCCTATTTGTCTGACAATCTCGCCACGGCGGGGAGCAGGAATATTTCGCCAAGTTTTAAAGGCAGTTTGGGCTGTTGCCATTACCTGTTGGTAATCTTGATGCGTACTTTCCGAAACTTTAGCAATGAGTTGGCTATCAACTGGCGAGTACGAACTCAAGTACTTGTAGCCCGAAGCCCAAGCCTGTAAACCAGTACTTGTTCCGAAATTGACGGATTGAATTCCTAATTTTTCTAAAATACTTTGCATGATGAAGTGCCTCGACATTTCAAGCCGAGTAATTTAATTTTTCTAAGAATGGGTAATTTTTAATCAATATTGGAGATGATTGATTTTTCCGAAATCTATGCCCTATTTTTTAAATTTGCAAGTATGGTAACCCTTTATGATATACGCAATTGTGCTATGAAAATATTACTATTCTAAGTCAGAAAAATTTTAGGCTATGCTAAAATTAGCTGACATGGTATTTTAGTGAGATAATTTTTTTTGAAAAAAAATAAAAAAAAATTTCTCTCTGCAACGTTTAACTACTTTCCTGCATCTTATGAACAAAATGAGCCTCCGTTCATCCGTTTTCAAAACCACTTATACAGAATTTAAGAAAATTTAAGGTATTATGTATTGCATAGTACCTAACAAAACCCTTAACTTTACATTGTAATTAAAAAACCACTCTTGCGACTTATTATAAGGAAATTTAAAAAGCAACAACAACGATGAAATCTTTTACAATTGCTCTAACATTATTTACCGTTTTCGCAGTGACTAATTCTTCATTAGCCATTGGGTTTCCACATAATTTATTGTCAAAAAAGAAGGTTGAGAAGAAAGATGTAAAGACAAAAAATATTGCCTCAGTTCTTAAAAAGAAGGCAATATTGGCGAACGAGAGCCGTTTATTAGACATAGGAAGTAAAATTTTTCTTTTAGTTTTCAAACGACAAGAAGAATAAGCAATATATTACATTGGCAGATGCCATTTTAGAACGCATTATCTATTTAGTTTTGGTTTAAGGATGAAATTGTAGCGAAGCCTTTTAGGTTTCGCTACATTTGTTTTAGTTCGTTTGTAATGAATTCAGTGATTTCTGCTACATTTTTGGCATCAAACCAATGAAATTCATCCTGATTTTTAAACCAAGTCATTTGGCGTTTGGCGTATCTTCTTGAATTTCTTTTTAATAATCTTATCATTTCTTCACGGTCATAGTTGCCGTCTAAGTGTTCGTAGATTTCTCGGTAGCCTACGGTTTTCAAAGCATAATGCTCTCGGTAATCTATTACAGCTTTGGCTTCTTCCTCCAAACCTGCGGCTAACATCATATCCATTCGAGTATCAATTCTGGCATAAAGTTCTTCTCGTGGACGTTCCAAGGCAATTTTTAGCATTTTGAAAGGTCGCTGAACTTTTTGGTTTTTCCGAAAACTTGAAAAAGGTTTGCCCGTAGATAAACAAACTTCCAAAGCACGCAATACTCTTTGCGTATTTTGTTCATCTACTTGTTCAAAATAGACAGGGTCGAGTACTCTTAATTCTTCTTGCAATTGTCCTAAACCTTCTTTTTCAAAACGTTCAGCCAATTTTTGTCTCAATTCCAAATCAGCTTCGGGCATTTCGTCGATGCCGTCAGTAATCATTTTGATAAACATTCCTGAACCGCCCGTTAGAATTGCTACGTCTTTTCTACTAAAAATTTCTTCCAAAACCGTCAAACAATCCCGTTCAAAATCACCAACTGAATAATAATCGTGAATAGAATGTGAATTAATAAAATGATGCACTACACCATCCATTTCCGC
This sequence comes from Arcicella rigui, assembly GCF_034929435.1. Taxonomy (NCBI): domain Bacteria; kingdom Pseudomonadati; phylum Bacteroidota; class Cytophagia; order Cytophagales; family Flectobacillaceae; genus Arcicella; species Arcicella rigui. Next base: position 168,281 of record NZ_JAYFUM010000011.1, on the reverse strand, counting down.
TTCGGTCGGTTTGGCTGTACCAATCGCTAATTCACGATAAAACTGGCGAGAATCTGCCGACACTACTTCTGTATCAAGCAATTTGGCAAGTTTTACACACAAATCAGTTTTTCCAACAGCCGTCGGCCCGACGATGATGATTAGCGTTTTATTTGGGATTTCGGGTTTAGGATTTCGGATTTCGGACATAATATTTTTTAGCTATGAGCTTTGAGCCTTGAGTTTTAAGTTTTAAGGTATGTTTTGTAAATGAAGAATGAATATTTTAGGATTAAAAAATATACTATTTTACTGAAATCCGAAGTCCGATAACTGAAATCCGAAAGCTCAAAGCTTTACTAATTGCCGACATCTGAAATCCGAAATCCGAAAGCTCACAGCTGAAAGCTTCTAAACTCCTCCGCAGTATTAATATTCTTCAACATTTTAGCATCTGGAATTTGAAGTAACTCGATGTCTAAACTTTGTAGCAATCGCATCGTTGATTTTTTTTCTTGTTGAATAAATACTTGTAAAGGCTCGAAAAATTTAGCTTCAAAAATCGTTAGCAAAGGCTCTGGAAAATGTTCTTCTGGGTTTTCAAAAGCAGTTGCGTACTTTTCTGGATTTCTGTTATTGATTAAAAATGCAATTGTTTCCTCACTTACCAAAGGCATATCGCAAGCAATTACCAACCAAGCTACATCAGGAAATTGTTGAAATGCAGAAAAAATCCCCACAATCGGACTTTTTACTGAAAGCTCAAGGTCTTGGATATAAGGTAATTCCGTTTGCTGATTAGCATTGATTGATACAAATACTTCATCACAAAAAGGTTTTAGTAAATCATACAAGTACTGTTCCTGAGTTTTGCCATGATAATTCAGTAAACGCTTTTCTGTTCCCATTCGAGTACTTTTTCCGCCTGAGAGGATTAAAGCTTTTAGTTTTGAGCTATGAGCTATGAGCTTTGAGCTTTCGGATTTTGGATTTTGGATTTCGGTCATCGGATTTTGGATTTCAGGTTTCGGATGTCGGACTTCGGTCATCGGTTTTCTTTAGCTTAATTTTATTACACAGAGTTGAGCAGAGTTTTTACTGAGTTTCATAGAGCTTTTTATCTTAATGTTTCTCTGTGAAACTCTTTATATTCTCTGTGTTCCTCTGTGTTCCTCAAGTAATCAATTTATAGTTTTACTCAAATACTTCATTAAAAAACAAAAAAACGACGACCGAAATCTGAAACCCGATGACCGAAGTCCGAAATCCCAAATCTCAAGGCTCATAGCTCACAGCTTTATAATCGCTTTTCCCTCCAGTTTTAGCAATCAATTTTGTTTCTTTAATCGTAATATCGTGCGAGAAAGCTTTACACATATCATAAATCGTCAAAGCCGCAATACTTGCACCTGTCAAAGCCTCCATTTCTACCCCCGTTTTTGCCGTTAGCGAGCAAGTACAAGTAATAATTACTTCATTCCCGACAATTTCAGTTGAAAACTTACAAGAATCCAAACCCAAAGGATGACAAAGTGGAATCAATTCAGAAGTCTTTTTTGCTCCCATCGTTCCTGCAATAATAGCCGTTTGAATCACAGAACCTTTTTTAGTTTTAAGGTCGCCATCCTGAAAATTCGCCATAATTTCGTCCGTCAGTACCACAATACTTTGGGCAATTGCCGTGCGTTTGGTAATGGCTTTTTCAGAAACATCCACCATCGAAGGCTGGTTGTCGGAATCTAAATGCGTAAAAGTTTTCATATCGTATTGGTCAAAAAATCCGTTTGAACAAAATCTAAAGAATCAACAATTCCCAAAGGAATCCTGTTTAATTTTGCACAAAGGTAAATATCTAATCTTGATTCCCTACGTTTAACCGAAATTGACTTTCGGCTAAGTTTCCAAAAATACTTATGATTTCAGTAGAAGAAGCTCTAAAAATTGTACAAGCCAATCCGCACAGCACTGCGGTTGTAGAATTGCCTTTGATGGCATCTGTTGGAAAGATTTTAGCAGAAAATATCCTTGCCGACCGAGATTTTCCGCCATTCAATAGAGTAGCGATGGACGGCTTGGCTTTTTGTTTTGAAAAGATAGACTTTCAAAAAATTACCATTGAAAATATTCAATTTGCAGGCGAAGCTCAAAAGACTTTGCAAGATGCCAGCAAAGGCATTGAAGTAATGACGGGGGCAATTTTACCTTTGGGTTGCGATACCGTGGTACGTTATGAAGACATCAATATTCAGCAAGACGGTGAAGTAAAATTTGCTTCCATCAGCATTGCCAAAGAAGAAATTGTAAAAGGACAAAACGTTCATGTGCAAGGCTCTGACCGACACGCAGGAGAAGTTTTATTGCAAAAAGGTATCAAGATTAGTCCTGCCGAAATAGCCGTAATGGCTTCTGTGGGAAAAAGTAAAGTACAAGTACAGAGTACGCCTAAAATTGCCATTATTTCAACAGGCGATGAGTTGGTTGAGATTGATAAAACACCTCTGGCGTATCAAATTCGTACTTCAAATGCTTATATGTTATCGGCGGCTTTGCAGCAAATTGGCGTAGAAGCCAGTACTTTTCATTTGATTGATGAAGAAAAAGTACTCTACCAAAAGTTGAAAGAAATTATTGCTACTTATGATATTTTGCTGTTGAGCGGTGGCGTTTCAGCAGGAAAAAAAGATTTTGTGCCTGCTATTTTAGCTGATTTAGGTTTAGAAAAACTCTTTCATAAAGTAGCCCAAAAACCCGGAAAACCCATGTGGTTTGGAAAAACACCTACTGGAAAAATCATCTTTGCATTACCCGGAAATCCAGTTTCTACTTTTTTATGTTTCTGCAAATATGTGTTGCCAACTTTAAAATCAGAGAGCAAACATGAAGAAGTAATATTAGACAAAGACATTATTTTCAAGCCAGATTTAACTTACTTCGTACCTGTAAAAACCTATTTTGAAGCAGGGAAAATGATGGCAAAACCCTTTTTAGGAAGCGGTTCAGCCGACTTTGCTAATCTGACAGATTGTGATGGTTTTGTTGAATTACCTGCCCAAAAACAAATTTTTAAAGCAGGAGAAGTATTTAGCTTTGTAAGATTTCGTGGGCTTTAGGTTGAGTGCTGAATTTTGAGTGTGGAGTTTTGAGTATAAAAAAATGATTACTGAAATTTGCAGCTTAAAATAATTTTGTAAAATGAAATTTTACTTCAGAAAATTCACGACCATTGAAAATTTTAAATTTTTTAATCAATACCAATCTGTATATTTCACTGGCGGCGGTAGCTCTTACGGTGGAAACGCAATTGCAATTAGGGATGTCGCCACAGTGGCATCCTTATTTGTTTATCATCTTTTTTGCTACCTTATTCGATTATAATTTGCATCGCCTTGTTACGGTTTTAACCAACAAACAAGCCTTGAACGGCGACAAACATAAATGGTTGAAAGAGTACTTATCCCTTTTTTATGTATTGGTGGCTTTTTCGGTGATTGGCTTTTTGATAGCTGTTTGTTTGGCGAAAAAAGAAGTACTTATTACCCTTTCACCCTTTGCTTTTATTACCATTTTTTACTCTTTGCCCATTTTTAAAAATCAGCAATATTTATTTAGGTTGAGAGAAATCCCTTTTCTAAAAATCTTTCTTATCGCCATCGTTTGGTCTGCAACGACTATTTTATTACCAATCGTACAGTCGGGAAAAAGCTATGAATTGCTTCATGTGGCTTTGATGCTGATAGAACGCTTTTTATTCGTTTTTGCTATTACGATTCCTTTTGATATTCGAGATATGAATGGAGATGCACAGTCGGGTTTGAAAACCATTCCTTTGGTAGTAGGAGTGAGGCAATCAATGCTATTGTCGAATACTTTGATAATTTTCTTTTTCGGTTTGAGTGCGTGGCATTATCATACGTCACATTTATTTGTTTTGCCAGCTTTTATACTTTCTGCCATTAGTACTTTGTATTTTCTTAATGATAAAACACTTCAAAAGAAATCTTTTTACCATTATGGAATTTTAGATGGAACAATGCTTTTTCAAGGAATATTGGTGTGGATTTGTTATCTGCTTTTAGGTTAAAGGGTAAGACTCATTCATAAAAAAGCTGTCAGAAATACTTCTGACAGCTTTTTTATGAATGTATTAAGCAATTAATTAGAAATCGTAATAAGTGATTTTTTAGTAACCGTTTTAGTTTTTTGTACTGTATATGGAATACATCTTGCTTCACCACAGTCACAAGTTACTTGCTGGATGGTTACGGTATAATCTGCAAAACAGTCGTTTGCATTGAAAACACGAACCGTATATTGTTGGAAAACAGTCGTTGGATTACTAATATCTGACCTCAACAAACCATCCGACGGAATATTTGTAGCTGTTGTGTATGTTTTAGTTCCAGTATAAGTAGCTCCTGTACTAACGTCGAATCTAAGATTTACGCCAAATCCACTTAGTTTGATAGAACCATCATTTTTAGGCGTGTTTACATTACAAGTTGAATTAGTAGCAGTAGCCGTAATTCCTTGTGGACTGTCAAAAATGAGTAAATTCAAAGTAGAAGTAGCCGAGCAAATTCCGTTACTTACAGTCAGTGTATAAATCCCTGCTTGGTTTGTCTGGATATTATTGAAAGTAAGATTTTGTGTATTAGCTGTAAAGCCATTTGGACCCGTCCAAGCATAAGTTGATGAAGATGGAGCTGAAACGACCACATTTGTACCAGCACAAACAGGAGAAGTAGAAGTACTAATGCTTGGCGTAGCGATAGTACTAAAATTGGCAACAGCCGTAGCCCTTGTTCCTAAAGCGGATTCACAACCAGAAGTTAAATCTTTACAACCTACAAAATACGTTTTAGTAGCATTTACAAAAACATTGAATGGACTTCCTGTATGTAATAATGTAGTAGAAGATTGAGAGTCGTACCAAACTGGCGTAGTACCAGTGCTACAAGTAGCGGTTAAATCAATACTTGCGGCTGTATTACAAACTACACCTCCACTAACGTTTGCTTGTGTTGGTGCTGCAGGAGGCGTACTAACGTTTACTTTTACTTCTGTTCTATTTTCGGTAGGTACTATACAAGCATTATTGTCGAGTTTACAGCCTACAAAGAATGAAGTATTGCTATTAACATTCGTAATAAAACTATTGCCTGTACCAACTGTAGTAGTTGAACTGGCTGAACTATACCACTGAGGTACGCCCACAGTACAAGCGGCAGTAAGCGTAGCAATACCAGCACCACATAAAGTAGCACCTGCCGAACTTGTAACTTTCGCACTTAAAGCAGCCGTTGTAAAAGTAACATCATTATAACAAGCATCCGAACCAGCCCAAACACGAATGGTGTAAGTAGTACCGGGTTTTAAACCAGTAAAAGTAAAAGAGGTTTCACCAGTATTTAAAGTAAGGTTTGCACCAGCTCCAAAAATTGGCGTAGTACCAAAAGTAGCTCCTTCTTTGATAGCTCCTTCGATAGCCTTAGTAGCATTAAATACTAAGCCCGAAAGCGTAGCAGTAGCATTATTATTTACAATGCCATTCGTACAAGTAGCCGTTGTAGTAGCAACATTTGCTGCCGTAACAGCAGGAGCAGCACAGTCATTACATTTGAAGTTACCACAAAGGAAAGTGATAGATTTACCTTGAACACCCGCATGGTACTGAACGTAGGTTGAAAACTGCTTTGTAGTTACGTCAAACTTAGTGATACAGTCGCCTTTATAAGTAGTGATGTATAAATTACCATCTGGCCCAAAAGCTAAGTCGAATGAATCTACGGCACCGCCTGTGGCTGGCCCTGAGTTATTGGTACTAAAATTAAAAGTTTCTTTAACTGCTCCAGTAGTACTGTTGTATCTTACCAATCTATCTGGAATATTACTGTCGTTACTTGCTAACAAAGCCCAAAGGTCACCATCGCTACTGAAATTTATACCTCTGACATTGAATCCAGCAGGAGCAGTTGCCAAAAGGGTTGACGCACCAGTAAGAGAAGAACTTACGTATTCAATCGTACTGGTTTGTCCTGAAAGATTCCAGTTTTTACCAGCATACACATTGCCAGTAGTTGGATGAATAGCTATTCCCCAAAGTCCACCAGTTTTATTATTGAATGAAGATGACTGATAATAATCTACTACCGAGTTTGAAATAGTACTTACTTTTGAAATCCCATTATAACTTGTTACATACAAAAACTGATTGTCTGAGGAAATAGTCATATCCAATAAATCTTCGCCGGGTAATTTGATTGGCGTTAAAAAAGTACCCGTTACATAATCGTATCGCAAGATTTCAGACTGTCCACAACAAGTTGCCATGTAAGTAATATTTCTATCATGGTCAGTTACCAAACCTTCTGCACCCCCTTTTTGAACAGTACAAGTTTGTGTCCCTGTATTGGGGTTACTTGAGCCTCCAAACGCATAAACTTCTGAACGAGTTAAAGCAGCATCACCAGATACAGGTACAATCCCTACCATGATACTGGTTTTATCTGTACATCCCGGAATAGCATTTTGGGCAAATCCTTCAAAAGAAAAAATCACTGAATATAACAAGACCGACAGACTTGCTAAGGTTTTTATTGAAAAGAGTGTTTGTTCACTTTTCAAATAAAGTAATGGTATTTTCACGGTATTTAATATTTGTTTGAAATTTTTAGATTTTCACCGAAAACATCAGATTGTATTGTCACAATCCTATTTATATGCTTTTTCAGATGAAATATGAGTTTTTTTATCATTAATTTTTACCAAGTAATCGTGTAATATTAGTTTTAAAATTTTGCATTAGGCAAAATGTGTATGTTTTCGATAAAAGTATTTTTGCTTACAGCCTATTGCATAGAGCATTACAATTATCTTAGCAGTTGAATAATCTATTTTTTAGCTTTTGCCCACGCTAAAGTATTAATATTATTACCAATTTTTTTCCCTTCTACCAAACCTACTTCATTGTCTTGTCGAGTATGAATTCCACCATATAAACGTGACATGGCTGATTCTTCGGCGGCTTGCCAAAAAGATTTAAAATGTCTTGCTTTATATTCTGTATTTCGTTCTAAATCTTTGGGTCTGCCTACGTGCGAATCGTCTGTAAACTCAAATTTTGCTCCATACAGTTCTGTCAAAACCGTTGCCGTTGCCGAACCTTGTACTGCATGACCTGAATAAAACGCTGGAAATGGTGGTTCTGGCCAATACAAATTCCAAGCAATATCAATATTATAGTAAATAAATGAAAACGGGCGTTGGGCATTGTAAAAATACTTTGCCTTCCAGCAATTAATAAAAGCATCAGCCACAGCCATTCCCACTTTTGCATACGTTTCTGCGGCTTTAAATAAATCAGGTTTCGCTATTTTTATGGCTATATTGGCTAAATTATAAGAATGCCCGGGCGGTGAAAATGTTTGCGAAGGGTCGTCGCCCCACCAGTTAGCAATTTCTTTTTCTTCTTGTGTCAAGGTAAGTCTTTTTGTATATACCTCGTACATCAAAGCATAATATTCCGAATTTGGGCGATAGTCATAAGTAATCATTTTCGGAATAGGCAATGTTTCATTCAATGGTGCGAAAGTACGATTTTTCCCCCAGTGTGGATGCAAAGGCATCGCAAAAGCCGACTGCCCTTTGGCTGGTGCTTTCCACAAACCTTTGGTTGTGGGCATTTTATAAGTAGGGTCAAAATTTCTTTTATAACCTTCAAAACCTCCATCTGTTTTCGACCACTCAAAAATCGCTTGAGCTATCGACAAGCCTAAATCTTTTGACGCTTCGGCTACTTTTTTATCAGTAGTTTTTAGTTCTTGTTGATAAATAACGTTTTCTAAAGAATCTATTTTACCAACATTTTCTAAAGAAGTATGATTGTAGAGTTGTTTTAAAAGATAAGCTTGCCCAGCATTCAAAGACAAAGCCCAATTATATACTTTTCCTTTTTGGGCTTGGGGTAATGTATTCAATCCCTTCAATTGTCCTGCCAACGATTGTTTTTCAGTACTTCCTCCCACTACACATTCGTACATCGTAAGCCCCAAATAACCCAAAGAACGAGAGCCATAAGTTGGCGAACCTTCAGAAGTATGTCTTAAAATATAAAGTGACATTTTTCCCCATTCCAAAGCTACTTTTGAAGAAAACCTATTGCCTGTTTTGGGCAATGGTGTTGCCAACAAACTTGATTGTAAGCTTACCAAGAAGAAAAGAATAAGTATTCCAGTCGTATATATTTTGGAAAGATTCTGCTTCATGTTATTGAGTTGAAAACGATGTCTTCTTGATTTTTGAAAAGACATTCTCGTGATTGCTTTATTTTTCATCGCCATGAAAAATACTGGCAAAAACGATTCAACGGTTGATTTATCGAGTATTCAGATATTAAATTTTTGAGCATTTGTAAATTAAGAGATTTTTTCTAAAAAAAAATCAAAGAAGTGCTAATCACCGATTTTATTTATCAATCACTTTCTTTACTTAAATGACTATGGTTGAATCTTCTTCAAAATTAATGATATTCAAAGCTATTTCAGCATAATCATTAGCTTTTGACAGGAAAGCCGAAAATAAGAAGATTTACAGCTACAAATTCGTCTTGATTAGCCCTAAAGTACCAAAACCATGCCAAAATATATAGTAATACATTTTCCACAGATGGCTTATAAAAACAAAAAACACGACTCAGAAAGCCGTGTTGAGGATGAAATTGTACCTTATTATAGTTTATATAACTTTTGAAATTTGTCTAAATGGTCTTTTCCTCATGGGCATTTATATTTTACTTATTACCCATTTACTTTTCCTCAGAAACATTTATATCTTACTTATTGACTATTTATTTTTCCTCAGAGGCATTTATGTTTTACTTATTGCCCATTTATTTTTCCTCAGAGGCATTTATGTTTTACTTATTAACTATTTATTTTTCCTCAGAGGCATTTATGTTTTACTTATTAACTATTTATTTTTCCTCAGAGGCATTTATGTTTTACTTATTAACTATTTACTTTTCCTCAAGAGCATTAGCATTTTACACATCTGCCATTTCTTTTGAAGTTTTGAAACGCTTACCTTTCCAAAAAGCTCCCAAAAATTACAATTTAACTCATAGCATGACTGACAACAGGTTGTTTATACTCGAAATAAGCTGATAAGTCATGCCATGAGTTTTAGTACTACCACCTAAACCAAGAGGAGGGAAGAATCTTTGATTTTCCCTTAGAATCTCCCAAAAAAGTATAGGGCAATAAGGCTTTTGTGTAACTTCGTACAAAAAACAACACTCTATGAGAAAGCCTATCTTTTATCTACCTTTTTGTTTTGCTTTTATTTTTTCGCTTTTTATGTCGGCTGAAGCTTTGGCACAGCAAGACCAGCTTTATATTACTTATCCTTTTATGCCTTTGAATGTAAACCCTGCCTATGCAGGTAGTAGAGAAGTAGGAAGTGTGGCTTTGGTGTACAGGAAGCGTCCTTTATTTAATACTTTATTGGGCGGTGCTTCTACTACGCAACAGTATTTTAGTTTTGATATGCCCATTGCTCAAGACAAAATGGCTTTGGGTTTTCAGGCTTATAATGCCGACCAAATACTTGGCAATACTTTGGGAGGCGTTATTGGAAACTTGGGGCTTTACGGAGATTTTGCCTACCGTTTTACTTTGCCTAATGATGGTAAATTGGCCTTGGGTGTGCAAGCAGGAGTAACACAAGTACCTAATTCTTTAAACAGTTCGGGCGGAGGATTTGCCACTACTGGTTTCGACCCCAGTGTAGGTTTCGGCGTTTATTATAATAATGATGATTATTATGTGGGGCTTTCGATGCTGAATTTGAATGCTGATGCCGAGCGTTATACAAAACCTTCGTTTATCACGGCAGGTTATGTATTGGATTTGTCGGACGATGTCAAGCTAAAAACGGGCGTTTTGGTCAGAAAACTCAGTAATACTTATACTTCCAGCACAAATATTGATTTTAATGCAACAGCTTGGTTCGCCGAGCGTTTTGGTATTGGACTTTGGTATCAGAACACTGGTTCGGAGTTGGCAAACAAAGCTATCTTAGGTACTTTACAGTTACAGTTAAACAAATTTCAGTTTGGTTATGCCTATGATTTCAACGGAAATCCCACAGGAACGAGTTCGGGCAATAGCGAAGGTTTTCATCAAATCATGCTCAAATATGAGTTTGATGCAGGAAATGGTAAATCAGGTGTATTTAGATTTTTCTGAAAAACAAAAGGAAAAGAGAAAGCCTAAGTACAGAAAAAGCCAAAATCTGGCAAAAACCTTAAAAATGCGAACGAATTGCGTAAAATAATTAACTTTTGTAGTTATAATTGTACTTTGTAAAGAAAAGAGAGCTTTTGAAGTCATTCAAAGTGATGCTATATAAATTTGGCATTCTTTCAATAAAAAACAAATAATATTTATGTTTTAATTTGAAAGCATAGCTTAACTTTGCCATTAGAATATAATTAGTACAACAAAAAAACAAATTAACGATAGTCCCAATACTGGTTACGTCACATTATAATGGATCAATTTTCATACATTGCCAATGCTGATACGGCAGCAATTTCTGACCTTTATGAGTCATATCTAAAAGACCCTAATTCGGTAGATACAAGTTGGCAAAACTTTTTTAAAGGTTTTGATTTTCACGCAAGTTGGAATGACTCGGAAGGAGCAACCAACGGGGTAATTAACGGAGCAGCTACTGCATCAGACCCTTCAACCGTCCAAAAAGAAATGGCCGTAATTAGTTTAATTAAGGCTTTTCGTTCACGTGGACACCTTTTAGCAAAAACTAATCCCATCCGTCCAAGAAAAAATCGTCAGGCACGTTTAGATTTGAAAGATTATGCTCTTTCAGAAGCTGATTTGGATACTAAATTCCAAGCTGGTAATTTCTTGGGAATTGGTGTGGTTACGTTGCGTACAATTCTTGAATCTTTAAATAAGATTTATTCAGGTTCTGTTGGTTTTGAATATGCTTATATTCGTGAGCCAGAAGTGAAAGAATGGTTGCGTGCTAAAATTGAAAGAGAAGCATTAGCTTTTAATCCATCTATCGACGAGAAAAAGCAAATTCTAACGAAGTTGAACGAAGCCGTAGTTTTTGAAAACTTCTTAGGTACAAAATACTTAGGTCAGAAACGTTTCGGTTTGGAAGGTGGCGAAAGTACTATTCCTGCTTTAGATGCTATCATCAACCGTTCGGCTGAATTAGGCGTTCAAGAAGCCATGATTGGGATGGCTCACCGTGGTCGTTTGAATGTGTTGGCAAACATCATGCACAAATCCTACGACGCTATTTTTGATGGTTTTGAAGGAAATCTTCCAGACCAAATTCATGGTGACGGCGACGTGAAGTATCACTTAGGATATTCTTCAAAACATATTACTCCTTCGGGCGTAGAAATATCTTTGAAATTAGCTCCGAACCCTTCACACTTAGAGGCTGTAAATCCTTTAGTAGAAGGTTTCTGTCGTGCAAGAGCAGACGCTCATTACGAAGGAGATTATGATAAAATTTTGCCAATTTTGATTCATGGTGATGCCGCCGTTGCTGGTCAGGGTATTGTTTATGAAGTAACACAAATGGCAAAACTAAAAGGTTATGAAGTAGGAGGAACAATCCACTTTGTAATTAATAACCAAGTAGGTTTTACCACAGACTTTGAAGATGCACGTTCGTCTATTTACTGTACAGACGTTGCTAAAATCATTGATGCTCCAGTATTCCACGTAAACGGCGACGACCCAGAAGCAGTAGTTTTCGTATCGAAAATGGCAGCAGAGTTCCGTCAGCAATTCAACCGTGACGTATTTATTGATATGGTTTGTTACCGTAGAAATGGTCACAACGAATCTGACGAACCACGTTTCACACAGCCAACACTTTACGCTAATATCACCAACCACTTGAATCCAAGAGAGCTTTACACTCAGAAATTGATTGCTCGTGGTGATATTGATGCAAAATTGGCTTCTGAAATGGATTCAGAATTCAAGAGTGAATTACAAGCACGTTTGGATTTAGTAAAACAAAAGATTCGTCCAGAGTATCATCCATTAAAATTGGATAATCGTTGGGCAGAATTAATTTACGCTGAAACTTCGGATTTTGATAATTCTCCAGAAACAGGTATTGCTAAAGAAACCATTGATAAAATTGGTGCAGCACTTTCAAAATTGCCAGCAGGGTTTAGTGCCTTGAAGCAAATTGAAAAAGTATTAGCAGACCGTAAGAGCTTCTTTGAAAATGGTGTATTGAACTGGGCAACGGCAGAAGCTTTGGCTTATGGTTCAATCCTATTAGACGGAAAACCTGTAAGGGTTTCTGGACAAGATGTTCAAAGAGGTACATTCTCACACCGTCATGCAGTATTGCACGATGCCGTAACGAATGAATCTTATACTTCATTAAACTATATTGTAGAAGGACAAGAGCAATTACAAATCTTTAACTCTTTACTTTCAGAGTACGCAGTATTAGGATTTGAGTTTGGTTATGCTTTGGCAAACCCAGACGCTTTAGTTATTTGGGAAGCTCAGTTCGGTGACTTCTCAAATGGAGCTCAAACAATGATTGACCAGTTCGTTGCTTCTTGTGAATCTAAATGGGGAACAATGAACGGGTTGGTAATGCAATTACCACACGGTTATGAAGGTCAAGGACCAGAGCACTCAAACGCTCGTCCAGAGAGATACTTACAATTAGCGGCAGAGGAAAACATTATTGTAACTAACCTTACAACACCTGCTAACCTTTTCCATGCTTTGCGTCGTCAATTAGCTTGGTCATTCCGTAAGCCATTGGTGATGATGTCTCCAAAATCTTTATTCCGTCATCCAAAAGTAGTTTCGCCAATCAGTGAGTTTATTGATGGCAAATTCCAAGAGGTGTATGGTGATACTTTTGTAGAGGCTAAAAAAGTGAAGAAAGTATTACTTTGTACAGGTAAAGTGTATTTTGATTTGTTGGATAAACAAGCAAAAGATAACCGTACAGATGTAGCTATTATTCGTGTTGAGCAATTGCATCCATTCCCAGCGGCGAAGGTTCAAGCAGAAATCGACAAATATCCAAAAGCGAAAGTTTTCTGGGTACAAGAAGAACCAGAAAACATGGGTTACTGGTCGTTTGTGATTCGTGAGTTTGGTTGGAAACCATTTGAAGGTTTGGTAGCACGTAAAAAATCAGCTTCACCAGCGACAGGTTTCTTGAAAATTCATAATGAAGAACAAGCAGCATTAGTAGAAAGAGCATTTAGTTAATAGAGTATAGTAAAACATTTAGGTATAAGGTTAAAAACCCAAAATCTGAAATCGAAAATCCGAAATAAATACAATGGCAATTGAAATGAAAGTACCGCCAGTAGGCGAATCAATAACCGAAGTAACCATCGCCGCTTGGAATAAGAAAGACGGAGATGTTGTTAAAATGGACGAAGTTTTGTGTGAGTTAGAATCAGACAAAGCCACTTTTGAACTCCCTGCCGAAGCAGAAGGCATCTTGAAAATCGTTGCTAAAGAAGGTGATACCTTGCCTATTGGTGCTGTAATTTGTTATATCGAAACAGTAGGTAGTGCAGCCGTTGCAGCACCCGCTCCAGTGGTAGAAGCCCCAGCAGCTCCTGCTGTAAGTACAGCTACACAAACTATTGAAATTAAAGTACCAGCAGTAGGCGAATCTATTACAGAAGTAACTGTTTCTTCTTGGAATAAAAAAGAAGGCGATTCTGTGAATATGGATGAAGTACTCTGCGAATTAGAATCAGATAAAGCAACTTTTGAACTTCCGGCAGAAGCAACAGGTGTACTTCACATCGTAGCAGAAGCAGGAACAACTTTACCAATCGGTGGCTTAGTAGCAACTATTACGGTAGGGGCAGGTTCGGCAGTAGCAAGCCCTGCACCAGTAGCAGCTACTCCTGCACCAGCGGCAGGAGCTCCAACAGCTTCTACTACAAGCTATGCGGCAGGTCATGCTTCTCCAGCAGCAGCGAAAGCTTTAGCTGAAAAAGGAATTGACCCTGCAACAGTGCAAGGCTCAGGCGTTGGCGGTAGAATTACGAAAGAAGATGCTCAGGCGGCTCAAAAACCAGCTCCAGCACCTGCGGCGGCTCCAGCTAGAGCAGTAGCTCCAGCACCTTCACCAGCAGCAGTACTTTCTTCTGCTCCGGGTAGAGTAGATAGAGCAGAGAAAATGACTTCTTTGCGTAAAACCGTTGCTCGTCGTTTGGTACAAGTGAAAAACGAAACAGCAATGTTGACAACTTTCAACGAAGTAGATATGAAACCAATCATGGATCTTCGTGGAAAGTATAAAGATAAATTCAAAGAGAAACATGGTGTTGGCTTAGGCTTTATGTCGTTCTTTACAAAAGCTGTTTGTGTGGCTTTAAAAGAATTCCCAGCAGTAAATGCTTCTATTGATGGTGATTCAATCATCTTCCATGACTATTGTGATATTTCAATTGCTGTTTCTGCTCCGAAAGGATTGGTTGTACCAGTAATCAGAAATGCAGAACAATTATCTTTGGCAGGCATTGAATCAGAAGTAATTCGTTTAGCAGTAAAAGCAAGAGATAATAAATTGACTTTACCAGAAATGACTGGTGGTACATTTACAATCACTAATGGTGGTGTATTTGGTTCAATGTTATCAACGCCAATCATCAACGCTCCACAATCGGCTATTTTGGGTATGCACAACATCGTTGAGCGTCCAGTAGTTGTAGGTGGACAAATTGTTGTTCGTCCGATTATGTACATTGCTCTTTCTTATGACCATAGAATTATCGATGGTAGAGAATCAGTGTCATTCTTGGTAAGAGTAAAACAATTACTTGAAGATCCAACTCGTCTATTATTAGATGTTTAGTCAATAAAGCTGATGGCTTTTAGTCATCAGCAATCAGAAAAGATAGCTAAAGGTTCTTTGTTCCATAAAGAATCTTTAGCTATCTTTTTATGAAAGTAAAATATTACCATTTTTTTATAATCCAAAATTTATTCAACTTATAAATGATGGCAATTAGTGAATCTCTGAATGCCAAAAACTCATATATATGCAATACGATGTAATAGTAATCGGTTCTGGGCCGGGTGGCTATGTAGCTGCAATCCGTGCCGCAC
Source organism: Arcicella rigui (assembly GCF_034929435.1). Classification (NCBI taxonomy): domain Bacteria; kingdom Pseudomonadati; phylum Bacteroidota; class Cytophagia; order Cytophagales; family Flectobacillaceae; genus Arcicella; species Arcicella rigui. The sequence goes on along the minus strand of NZ_JAYFUM010000011.1, from coordinate 153,144 downwards.
AATTAGGCAACAAAACTGCCATTATTGAAAAATATTCGGTTTTGGGTGGAACTTGCCTAAATGTAGGTTGTATTCCTTCAAAAGCACTTTTAGATTCTTCTGAGCATTTCCATAATGCTGCTCATGCTTTTGCTGACCACGGTATCGAAATCTCTGCTCCGAAAATCAATATCGAGCAAATGATTAACCGCAAAGCTGGTGTAGTGAAGAAAATGAACGACGGTATCAATTTCTTGATGAAGAAAAACAAGATTACTGTTTACAATGGTCTTGGTTCTTTCGTTGATAAAAGTACCGTGAATGTTGCGAAAGCAGACGGAACTTCAGAACAAATTACTGGTAAAAATATCATCATTGCTACGGGGTCAAAACCAACTGTTTTACCATTTATTCCAGTTGACAAAAAACGAATCATTACTTCAACAGAAGCTTTGAATTTGAAAGAAGTACCAAAACACCTTGTGGTAATTGGGGCAGGAGTAATCGGTGCGGAATTAGGTTCGGTTTATGCTCGTTTGGGTGCTAAAGTAAGTTTCGTTGAATTTGCTGATTCGATGATTCCTACAATGGACAAAACGATGGGTAAAGAATTGCAAAAAGCCATTAAGAAATTAGGAGCTGATTATTACTTCTCGCACAAAGTTACAGGCGTTGTTAATAACGGAGACGACGTTACGGTGACGGCAAGAAATTCAAAAGATGAAGAAGTTCAAATCACTGGTGACTATGTTTTGGTTTGTATTGGTCGTCGTCCATATACAGATGGTTTAAATCTTGAAGCAGCAGGTTTAACAACTGAGCGTGGCAAGATTGAAGTAGATGAGCATACTTTGCAAACAAAAGTACCGGGAATTTATGCCATTGGCGATGTAATTCGTGGTGCAATGTTGGCACATAAAGCTGAAGAAGAAGGCGTTTTTGTAGCTGAAACTATTGCAGGACAAAAACCGCATATCAATTATAATTTAATTCCGGGAGTTGTTTATACTTGGCCAGAAGTAGCTTCGGTAGGTAAAACTGAAGAAGAATTAAAAGCATCTGGAAAAGCTTATAAAGTAGGTTCGTTCCCGTTCAAAGCTTTAGGTCGTGCTACGGCTTCTGGCGATACTGATGGTTTAGTAAAAGTATTGGCAGACAAAGCAACAGACGAAATTTTGGGCGTTCATATCATTGGAGCAAGAGCAGCCGATATGATTGCCGAAGCAGTAGTCGCAATGGAATACCGTGCAAGTGCTGAAGATGTTGCAAGAATGTCGCACTCGCACCCAACTTATACTGAGGCAATGAAAGAAGCTTGTTTAGCTGCCACAGAAAATCGTGCTTTGCATGCTTAGTCAGGATTAAGAAAATAAAAAAGGGCTGTTACAAATATTGTATCAGCCCTTTTTATTTGCCTTTATAAAGGTAAAATGTATTTAATCATGGGTTTTCGTAAAAACAAATTGAACAATGTAATGCCGAGAATGGCACAAGAAATACCTGCCAATACTTCTAATACATAATGATGGTTTGAATACACCGCCGAACCCCAAATTCCCAAACAAAAAATCACATAAAAAATGATGAATTTCCCCATTTTAGCTTGTTTGGCAAAGTACAAAACAATTAACGGATAGGCAGAATGTAATGAAGGCATTGCTGCAAAAACATTTGCATTTTTTTCATAAATGCCTTTAAAAATGGGCATTCCAACCAAATTGTCAAAGTTTTTTAGGTTGCCCACATTTCCCATAATATTGAAATGCTCTACAAAACCGTATTCTGTTACATACCACGGTGGTGCGGCTGGATAAATATAATAAAAGCAAAAGCCGATTAGATTGACAAATAAGAAACAGTAAGCAAAACTGTAAATTACCGTTTTGTCTTTTAAAAATACATAAATCCCAAACAAAAGTGGAATAGGTACCCAGTTGATATAAAACAAACCAGACAGTATATCAAAAAAGGCTGTATGATGTTTGGTTAAGTATTCGTTCATGGTGAGTTTAATACCGTTTTCGTAAACACCGAATAAGTATTTATCGAACATATAAACCTCTTTGATATGAACAGGATTTATTTCATAATTGGGAACAAGCCTCATTGAATCATAAATTACCCAAAAAAGAGCAAAAGGAAGCATTGCTTTGATAAAGCTGCGAGTAACTCCGTTGATGATAAACATCGCCAGAACGATAAAATAAAGCGTTGAATGTTCTGGACGAAATGGAACTACTTCTCCGAACCAAATGAAATAAACAATACTTAGGGTAGTAATTAAAATAACGTTACTTTTTGTAAATCTTGAAAAGCTTTTACTTTCTTCAATAGCCCAAAAATGTTCAAGGCCTGATTTTCTCGTAAATATCATCTCCTGTTGCCACATCTTTCCCAAAAACTTCTACATAAAGTACCTTTGGTCGAAGATTACTTCCTTCGGTTTTTACGAAGACATGGTCTAATTTAGCTTGTTTGTGATTAATTTCTATAAGTGCCAAAGGCTTTCGTTGCTTGTCGAATCCTACTTTTAGTTTTCTTTTTTTGTAGGAAACTAACCAAACATCAAAGTCATTTTCACGATTTGTAGGTTCGCTACTGATGCCATAGGCAAGAAGATTCTGTATCCAAGTAAGTTCTTTTTTCTGTCCTTGTTCTTGATACCGTATCCAATATACGTTTACGGGATTTTCCTTGTCGAAATTTCCATTGGGCAATAAATTGGCATCATACACAATGGTATTTGTGTTTGCACTTCGTTGGATATAAAATAGTCTTAAAGGCGAATCAGGTACTCTTGGATAATTGCTTGGTGAAAAGCTTGTTGATAAAGTAAGGATTAATCCAAGAGTAAACCATTGAAATCGTTTATTTTTCATTTTCCGCTAAAGCCTTTTTGGTATGTTCAATTCTTTGAAGGGCTGTATAATTCGATAATATTGCTACAATTGCCAAAGGAATGGTAAAGATTGAAATAGTTTCAAACCAAGGAATACGTGGAGCGAAGCCTTCAATTCTAAAGTCATTGCCAATGATGGGAGCTAAAATACCACAAAGTAATGCCGAACCACCAATGATAACGATTCTTTCGGGGCGTTGCATCCAACCAATATCACATTTTACGCCTAAGCCTTCTGCTCTTGAACGAGTATAACTTACCATTGAAGAACCAATCAATGCCAAAAATGCAAAAAATGAACTGAATAAATAATGATGTGCAATGAGGTAATAACAAATCCCCAAAAACATAAACATTTCGCTGTATCTGTCCAAAACGGAGTCATAGAAAGCTCCAAATTTACTCGACATATTGCCAACACGAGCCAATCTGCCATCAATCATATCAAATACGCCTGCAAATAAAATCATTCCACCGCCCCAGCCGATGTAGCTAAAATCGCCTCTGAACGAAGCTTCTGCGGCATAAATAAAAATGCCAGCTGCCACTACATTGAGTATCAAACCAACGGTTGTAATCACATTGGGCGTAATTTTTAAAGCAATCAATAATTTAATGAAGGGATTAATAATTTGATAAATTACTTGTTGTCCCGCTGTTTTTAATGTGTACATGGTTTTATAAGATAATTGTTAGCATTAAAAATCAAACTTAAATCGTCCACGAATACCGTATTCAGACACATTTGGGTTGTCTAAGTAGGAGAGACGTTTCACTAAATCAATTCTAAATATTTTGAAAATATTAGAAACACCAACACTTGCTTCCATATATGGGCCATTTGCCAAAGAATTGGTTAAAATAGTGCCATCGGCTGCTTGTGGGAATCGGTATAAACTTAAATTATTTTGTGGTAAATTATTATCACTAATACTTCCCCAAAGTCCTTTGAAAGTAATTACTTCTCTTAATTTTAACTTTTTAATTAATGGTAATTTATTGAAAATGAATCCATTAAAATAGTGGTCAACAAAAAGAGCGGCATACTTGTCAGAGGCAAATTCCAAGAAGTTCATCAAGTTGTATGACTCTAACTGATACGAATACGATTGGTTCGCTCTGTGAATCATCAACAAGGGATAAGGCACTGTTCCAAAAATCTTTCCTGCTTCTGCCGTAATATCTGTATAACCAATTGGCGATACAAAGAAACGTTTGTTAGCTCTAAAAGTAAGGTTATGATAGTTGTAATCTCCTTTCAAGAAGTTACTAATTCCTAAGCTATAACGCAATTGGAAAATTGGATATTTGTTGATGATAGGAATTCTATAATTTTTACCTTGATAAAACTGCTCGTTTGGAGCAAATTTTAGGTTGATAGATACTTCTGAGCTTGTTAAATCTTTGTCGCTAATAATTTGTCCGTCGGTTGTGGTACTTCCTGAAGCATAACGATCGAATTTTAATGAACCAGCGGCTTCTTGTGTAAGATTTTTATAACCCAATTCATAACTGATTCCACTTCTCGACTCGTGACGGTAGTCTAAACGGAAAATTTTGTTATAAGTCATCTTGTCGTTTACACCTCTCTTAAATGACAACAGCACGTTATCTTCTTGAATGAACTGTAATTCTTGTCCGGGAATTCTTACTTCATCTTGATAAGAAACTCTCAGGTAATTATTGGGAAATTCATAAATGGAGTTTTTACCTAAATTATAAGTAACCCCCAAATATCCTTTCCAACGTTCATCTTTGAAGCCATAAGCGGCATAAGTTTCGAGATAGAGTTTAGGATTCAATTTCGCCATCGTTCTTCCTCCAAAACGCAAACGGAAGCCTTCTACGGGGTTAAAACTGTAAAAAGCATTAGCTGGGCCAATTTCAAAATCTCCAAAGTCTTTGTATCCAAAAAGTACTAAACCAGCAACCGTCATAAACCTTTTGAAAGCGGGTACTTTCTGAATGCTGTCAGACATCAAGTAAATGCCCTTTTCAACACTATTTAAACCCTGATGCCTTGCATTTGCCCAAAAGTCTTCGCCTTTGTTCAGTGCCATATCCATCAGTACATTCTTTTGAATGGGTTTAAAAACACTGTTGTCGATAGGTTTATTCAATACATAATTCCTAAACGAAACCGAACGTTTACCTAAAATTCCTCTTTTGTTTTCTTTTTTACTGAAACCAAAATCAATTGAAATCTCATCTTTGGTGAGCATCAATTTATTATCTTCGACTGGAGCAAATTCTTGTTCAACTAAAAGCTCGTTTACGAAGTTGAGGTTGATACTTCTTGGTACGCCCAATTTTACTTTTCTTACCGAGAAGTTCGAGTCTAAAGAAATATACATATTGCCTACAAAAGCAAAATCTGTTGGATTTCTTGGGGAGAAACCTAAGTTGACGCATTTCATATTTTGAAATTGAAGTGTATCTAAAATAACGAAACGGTAAAAAGTAGGTGATAAATTTGAAATGGGACTGATAAACTGATTGGTAAGCAAGCTGATATTGTTATCGTAAATATTTACGTCTTCATACAGACGGTTGATATACGAGGCAATCCCATTGTTATCAATGTACTGGTCTAAGCCAATTTTCTTTTCACCTTTGATATATACTTTTTCTTCTTTCGGATTTTTTCTAAAGTAAACGTCCCCAACGGTTTCTTTCAAGTAAAGCGGTAACGAAACATTGCCAGTAGTACGTGAAGTATCTAAATTATCGAAGATGAATTGAAAGTTTTTGAACATTTTTTTGTTCTTATATTCCTCGTCGATATTGTTAAGGTTTAACTGAATCTTCTCGTATTTTTCGTACTGGTAAAAATCAAGCCCTTCTTTACGGTTTTCATCTCGGTGTGCAATCACCTTTCTGATGAGTACAACAGCAGGATTGTCTTTATTGCGGTATTTGTCTTTTTTTGCTTTTACCGTAACTTCAGCGATGTTCTGAGACTGTGGCACTAACTTCACGCTAATCGTTTGGCTAACGTCTCTTTTGAAAGTCTTTGTTTCAGTTTTATAGCTAATAGATGAAAATTGAATTTTGGTAGCTTGGGGGTCTTGAATACTAAGCGTATAATTTCCGTTAATATCAGTTTGAATCCCTTGTTTTGTACCTACTACGATGATATTTACAAAAGGAATGGCTTCATTGGTTTTGCTGTCAATGACTTTTCCTTTTACTTTAGTTTGTTGCCCAAATGCAGACGATATTGAAGCGAAGCTCAAACATACAAAAAATAGGATTTGTATATTTTTGCTACTTATTGAGATTCTATTAAATAGATATTTTTTCATGACTTTTTGCATTAAACACGAACCATCTGTTCAATCCGTAGCTATATACTACAAACACGAACGTTCCTACCAATGCTCTTATGATTAGATAATTTGCTGATATAAATTCACTAAGTGCAATTACCCCGACGGTATTCATCAACGAATTTCCGGCCGATACAAGGATATATTTTATTAATTGCGTATGACTTTTTTCAGATTGAGAATCTTGAAAAACCCAAAGCCTTGACAATACAAAACCGACGATGCCTCCTGTGATGTTTCCTAAAACAGTGGACAGTCCATAAGACATACTTAGATAGTGAAGTACTAAATAAGATGTACCGAAATCTACAAAAGTAGCTAAACCAGAAACTGGTACAAATCGAAAAAAAGGTTTTAGAGACTCATTCATTCATGTAGGAAAAAGACGATTAGCTGTAAACATCCATTTGCCCAAATACCAGCCATTACGTCGTCGAGCATCACGCCCCAACCGTTTGGATATTTTTCAAAATTTCTGATATTGAATGGTTTATAAATATCAAAAAACCTGAAAAGTACAAAAGCGATAAGTAGATTTTGCCAAGTAAAAGGTATTAAGCAAATACTCAAACACATTCCAGCAACTTCGTCTATTACAATTTTTGAAGCATCTTCTCCCCAGTGTGTTTCCATGACGCCAGAAGACCACCTTCCAAGAAAAGTAACTACAATTGTAGTGACAATCAATATTACTTGATAGTTGCCTATATGATTGCTGATTTGAAAAATCCCCGCAATCATCGCACAAGCTAACAACGCTCCGAAAGTTCCCGAACCCTTTGGGATAAAACCTAAGCCTAAAGCCGAGGCAAATATTTTATGAAAATACAGCATGATAGAAAAATGGCTCTTGAAGATTGTGTCCACAAGAACCATTTTTGTATTGATTAGGTATTGATTATGCTTCTATTTCTTGGTCAACGTCTTCATAATAATCCATTCCAAGGTTATTAATCAACTCTTCGCCCATTAAATATCTTAGCGTATTTTCCAATTTTTCCAATTGTTTGAAAATATCATGTACTGGCTCTAATTCTGGTAAAGTTTGTGGAGCTTTCCAGTAGAAAGATAACCATTCTTGAATACCTGATAACTGAGCTCTCTTAGCGAGGTCAAGGAATAAAGCTAAGTCAAGCACAATCGGAGCAGCTAAAATAGAGTCACGGCACAAGAAATTGATTTTGATTTGCATTTGGTAACCCAACCAGCCAAAGATGTCGATATTATCCCAACCTTCTTTGTTGTCGCCCAATGGTGGGTAGTATTCAATTCTTACTTTGTGGTGAATATCTCCGTAAAGCTCAGGGTTGATATTAGCATCCAAAATACCGTCTAATACGTTTCCTTTTGATACTTCTTTCGTTTTGAAGTTTTCAGGAGCATCCAATACTAAACCATCTCTGTTTCCTAAAATATTTGTAGAGAACCAACCTCTTACACCTAAAGCTCTTGCTCTAAGACCCGGTGCAACGATAGTTTTCATCAAAGTTTGTCCAGTTTTGAAGTCTTTACCAGCGATTGGCGTTTCGGTTAATTTTGCCAATTCTTCTAAAGCAGGAATATCCAAACATAAGTTAGGAGCACCCATCGCAAAAGGAACATTTGATTTCAAGGCTGCATAAGCATACATCATTGAAGGAGCGATGTCTGGGTCGTTATTTAAAAGACCAGCCTCGAAGTTGGCTAAAGAAGCGTGTACTTCTTTGGCTTCGTGGTAGATTTCAGTAGAACCACACCAAACCATTACAAGGCGTTCGCAGTCGTTGGCAATTTTGAAGTTTTCAATGTCTTCTAATAACGCCTCAACTAATTCATGTTTAGTAGCTGCTGTTTTTACGTTTGTGCCATCAAGGTTTTTCACATAACGTTTGTCGAAAACAGCTTTCATAGGTTTAATAGTTTCGAGTTCATCTTTTACTAATTCGATGAGACCTCTCTCCAAAACACCAGCATTTACCGCAGCATCGTACATAGAATCAGCGTAAACATCCCATCCACCAAAAACTAAGTCATTAAGATTTGCTAAAGGGACAAAGTCTTTAATTTTTGGGTTTCTGTTGTCTGTTCTCTTTCCTAAGCGAATGTTAGCTGTCTGAGTAAGTGAACCAGTTGGTTGAGCAATTCCCTTTCTGCTTGCCAGAACTCCAGCAACAAAAGTTGTAGCTACTGCTCCCATACCGGGCATTAAAATACCTAATTTTCCTGAAGCGGGTTGTACGATGATGTCTTTCATGTGATTTAATTTTAAATGCAACGAAGAAATTTTAAAACATATTGGAGTAATATTCCTTCAAATTATAATTAGTAAAGATATTTTTTAGAAAATCAAGTATATCTAAACACTCTAAAAACTATAAACTATGGAAACTTTAAAATGGTTCACAGTTTATAATCAAAAAAGTACTTTTTTTTAAAAAAAACTTTTAAAGTGTCATATACAAATAGTACAAAACTATGGTTATGGTTAATTTAATGTTTTGTTGTGAGTAAAAATGTTAAAAACGGTACTTAATAAAAATGATATTGATTATATTTTAAACTTTATGGTTCATAACTGAACTATTAATGCTTTAGTATCAATACTTTCTGTTTTAAGAAATTTTAAGAGATTGAAGAAAATAATATTTTAATGCCTTTTTTACAAATTATTACTAAATGAGTAAGTATTGTATAACACTTATGGTTTTGAGATGAAGTCTAAATGCTACATCTTATTAAATAGTTATTTAATCTATGAAAAATTACAATTCATAGATGTTTTTCAAGAATAGCTTAACTGAGATTAATCTAATTTTTTAGATAAGGTATAGTGTTTAGCGGTGTGTGTGTTGTCAATTTGTCTGAAATATTGCTTTAATAATAACTTAATAAAAGTATTGCTTGTTCCGAATCGTTAAAAACTATTTTAAACAATTGCTTAAATGGTATCATCAATTTAGTTTTTTGAAGAATTAAATAGATAATTAAGTATCATTTCTTTTACAATCGTTTTGTGTTTTTCGGCAAATTCTTCAAAACTTTCGTCTTCCATTTTCCACATTTTGCAAGTCATAGATTTGCATAAAAAAATAAACTGGATGTTGGATTTCATTAATAGAAGAACATTTTTTATGTCAATTTGAATGACTTCACCATTTTCGATAGAGGTTGTTAACTGCTTCGACAGTGAAGAGTGGTCAACGATTTTATCGAATGCGATAGCACTGAAAAAACGGTCTGGATTGCGGTGTAATTCGTGAATAATAAAATTTGATAAATCAGGATTTTTCTTAAACATCTGAAAATCATTCTCTATCAAGTCTGAAATTTTCTCTTTCATACCAATTGGTTTGTTGAAAATCTCAATCATCCCAGAGAAGTATTGCTGAAGTTTCTCTTCAAAGACAGAAGAAAACAGCTTCTCTTTACTTCTGAAATAGTAATTCATCAAAGCACTATTCACGCCGGCTTCTTTAGCAATATCACGGGTGGTAGTTCCATCAAAACCCTTTTCTAAAAAAACTTTAATAGCTGCTTCTTTAATTTTGTTTTCAGCCGAGTTGGTTAGGCAATTCATAATTTCTGTGATTTGTGCAACAAATGTATTAACGTAAAAATAAAAAACAAACAGTTTAAGCGTTTAATTTAATCAATTGATTAAATTAAACGCTTAAACTGTTTTTGTTGTAAGAAAATCTTGTATATGTACAATAAATGTAAGGTTTTAAGCATGTATGCCGATGAAACCTTCTTAACAATAAAATAAGATTTATTTTAAATTACTCATTGAGGGTGTACGCTATACTGCATGCAATTAAATACTGTTATTTGTTCGGCTTACTGATGTTTGAAAATTTACCATTTTGATAAGCCACCTTGATAGCATACTGATAAGTTGTATCAGTTCTGTAATCTTTGTCGGTATAATTATTTTCTTTGATTGAGCCAATCATTTCTAAACCTCCACCATTTGTAGCTCTGTAAATTAGATAGTGACTTAAAATTGGACTCTCAACTGGCGACCAAGTTAATTTTACTTGTTTTTTCTGAGTATCAATGGTTACATTTATATTAGAAACCGTAGGATAGTTGGTTTTACTAAAATACTTTATCGGAATCGGGAAAGATTTTGGTGAAAGTAAGCCGTCGTCATCTTTGGCAACTACGGCGTATTGATAAGATTTATTAGAAACTACTGATTCGTCTTCATACAATAATGAACTTAGAATTGGATTTTTAGCAATTTCTTTAATAGTCATCCAGTCATTATTTCCTTCTTTTCGGTAAATAATATGGGCAACTACATCTTCACTTTCGCTGCCTACAATGGATAAACTCACGCCTTTTTCTGTCACCAACACGTCTTTAATCACTGGCGTAGTTGGTGGATTTTTATCGGGTAATTTTACGTTTAAAAATTCCGAAAAAGCAGAATGATTGTTACTTAAATCAATGGCAACTACTTTATAATACACATTTTCGTTGAGCATTTTACTGGCTAAAGTATCGGTAAAAGTATTACTCGAAATACCAACAGGCGTTATTTGGGTATAATACTTGTTTTCAGCAGTGTACGAGCGATATACTTTAAAAAGTGCAACATCAGGGTTTCTCGGACTTTTCCAACTAAGTTTTACTCTTCCTAAAGAATCTGCCTTTCCGACTAAATCTGTCGGAAACGAAGGTGGCAGACGGTCTTCAATACCGCCAGCAATCGGCAAAGTATAAGCTAAATTGCCAGCAGTATCAACCGAAGCGATGATGTAATAATCGCCAATATAAGCTTGTGGCTCAGTATCGGTAAAACTTAAAGTATTAGGCGGAATGATATTTTTCGTAATCGGCTGAAAAGGGCCATTCACGGTTGGTCCACGTCCAATCACATAACCTTTAAAATCAGCTTCTTTTATTGGTTTTTTCCAAGTAAGCATAATCGCAGTATTATTGATATTTTTTGCTCTGAAATCATCAGGTGATTTGGGTGGCGTTAAATCTTTTCCCATTGCGATAATCGTTTCAGAAGGCTTACTTTCTTCGCCGAAACTATCAATGCCACGAATACGGTAGTAATATTTTTGGTAATTTTTAGCGAGACTGTCGATGTAAAAAGCTTTGTTTTCCCATTTGGCAAATTGTGCTTTCAATAAAGTATCTTTTGCTAATTCTTGTGGGTCGTGTTTTCCCATCACAAAAGGTGTTTGATTTACTCTTTTGAAGTTTTTGCCGTCTTCACTTTTTTCAATGTAAAATGCCGAAAAATCACCTTCTGGCCCTAATCTGTCCCAAATCAAAGTGGTTTTTCTATCGCCATTTTCAGGTTTATCAACAAAGGGTGCGAAAGTCAAAAAACTTTGTCCAGCCTCTACAACCACTTGTGCCGTATCAAGTACAATTTTAGTTTTTGTTGGTATTTCACTTTCTGCCAAATAGATTTTATAAGTATAAAGTGCATCTTTTTTCTTGATGTTTTTATCCACAAAACGCAAACCAGCGGCTTCGGCAGCCTTTTTTGAAAATTCCGCAGCCGTTAAAGTTGTGGCAAATCGAACATTTTGTTCTTGACTGATTTTTTTGATATTGAAAAAATCAGGCTTAAAATTTTTATCGTTCGGGTAACCGTAGAGCATTTCTCCGACTACACTTATTCCTTTTTCATCTTCTGCCAAACGACTTTTCATTTGCTCTAAAGTCCACGGTTTTAAAGGTTTGGGCGTTAAAATTTGTCGAGTACCCTGTTGATTTTCTTTGCTATACTCAGTACGTTCGATGATATAACCACGCACAGTGCCAGCCAACCAGTAAGCAGGCATATTTGGCGACCAACGCAAAACCACAGAATCACGATAATTACGAGCCAAAAGCATGATTTTTGGCTTTTTACTCTTGCTTAAAGTATCTTTTTGTGTAGGATTTGCTTTTTGAGAGAAAGCATTTTCCACAGATATAAAGCTGAAAAACAGGAGGAATAATGATATTTTTTTCATGTGTATTTTAGCTTTGAGTTATCAGCCTTGAGCGATGAGTTTAATATTTTTTGATTTTCAAATTTCTCTTAGCAAGTAGATAAATTCGCTTGCTAAGAGAAAAGCATATAGCCTATTGCCTACCGCATACAGCTTACCTATCACAATTAAAACAAGCAGGATTTGAGAAATAGCCCGCTACTCTTGCATTTGGAATATTGGCTGGAATTGCTTGATTATACACAGGTGCTAATGATATTGGCGAAGCTCCCAACTGAATATCTTTCGTCACCGTTACTTGATTTGCTCCGGGATATGGCTGATAAGTTAAGTTTACTTTTACTGTCGAGCCATTTTTACGCTTTTTGAAAATATAATAATCTACGGAAGTATAATCGCCAAAGCGGTCGAAAGTGGCTGGGTTATTCAGCAGTCCAGCGTAAGAGGCTGTAATTCCAAGGGTTTTACTGGCGAATGAAATTTCTGTATTTTCCGTTTTTGCCATTTGGGTTTTCCAGTTATTCCCAAAATATTGCTGATAAGTATTTCTTACTCTTTGTACTTTTTCGCCAAAACTTCGCACCGCCATAAAGTCATTGTAGGCAATAAAATCACTTTTTATTGTAAACTGATACGGTTTTGTTGGAGCGTCATTTACGGCAAAACCATAAATTCCTGATAAAAATACCATTTGCGAAGCCACCGTTTTACTGATAGAAGCATCCATCGAAATCATTTTGCTACTGGCACTTCCGATGGATGCACCCAAACCATTTTCATCTTTTGTGTTGGTATTATTACCGTTCAGGATGTCAGAAATATTTCCATTATAAGGGTCACGAACGCCAATGTTTCCTAAAAGGGGTAAGGCTCTTCCCATTACAACGCTTTTGCTGGGTTGATAGGCAATATTTCGCAAATCATTGTAATTTGGACTTACTTGTCCGACATAACCATATTGAATTTCAGTAAGAATACTATAAATATTACTGTTCGCAAAACGGTCAAATTCGGAAGTACCTTGACTGAATGCTGGCGTATTTACCGTTAATAAAGCTGGTTGCAAAGCTCCTCGACTTGAGAATTTATGCTCTTTCATTTCCTCATCTTCAAAATTTTCAGTACCATCACTTGGCACAGCTTTGATGAACAAATAAGCATTTGACTGTGGCGTAATTTCGTCTTCGTACTTACTATTCTGGAAAGTTGTTGCAGCCATTTTCTCCTGAAAAGTATTGTACTGACTGGTTTTGAAAGCCAGTGAAAACATTACTTTATCGTTTTGTGCCGCTTTTTTATCAAGCGGTTTTAGGGCATTGAATCTAATCTGATAAGCGGCTGCATTGTTGCCAGTACCTGCATTTTGATAAGTTCTTTGAATAGTATTGGTGAAATTGGCTACTTCGTATTTCTTCACTTTAATTTTATGTAATTCCAAACGATAGACTTTTGAATTTTGTAAACCTGCTGGAATATCCGCTAAAATTTTACCTTGTCCACCTGCCGATGGAGCTTGGTATTGCATGGCAGTTTTCAAAGTATCACCTCCATTTTCGGCAATGAAGTAAGCTTTGAAATCGTACTCTTTTTGAAGAAAATTATTCGCATTGATGCCTTCTAATAATTCATCAGGAATATCACCAGATATGACGGCTTTGGTCGTTTGATTTTTCAAGAAGTAATTTTGTCCATCCATTGGCCAAGTATAAGCCACATCTTCCCAACGAACAAAATCGGGTTGTTTGCCAGAAGTAAAAATATTTTCGGCTTCTTCAAAACGCTGTTCACGCACACCCGTTTCGTCGATATAAGGATTTTCAAGTCCGCCATTCACACGTTCCCAAAGGCGTACTTGTACTTTGAAAGCATAATTGGTTTCAGATTTCAAGTGTCCGTTCAAAGGCAAAATCAATTGTTCGTTGTTATTCACCCACTGTTTCGCACCAATTGCTGCAAATTTTTCATGCGTTTTCTGGTTCGTCAATGAATATTCTTGAACGGTAAAATAATAAGTTCTCGGCTGACCGTCGGGTAAAGCGATGCTGTAATCCGTATCCATACTCATATTGAAAACAGCCTGCAAATCTCCGTTGGTATCCACCTCTTTTTCTCCTTTTTTAGGACTCAATTCTGAAATTACTTTAATATCCGCCAAAGGGTCGCCATTGAAAACTGGTTTACATTTTTGTCCGAAATCAAAATCAAAATCCGTATCTACTTTTACCAAGCCAGCCAGTACTTCACCTTTTACTCTGAGCCTGCCTTCGCCCCAAGTTGGCTCAGGTAAACCACCCCAAAGCAAAGCTCCTGCCGTTAAATCCATCAATTTTACATTGAAACGTTTGCCGAAAACTTTGCCTGCTACTGATACTTTTCCGTTGGCATAAGCATAAATTTGAGCATTGGCATACCAGCCATAAAGCCCGACAATTTCTTGTCCGTTACATTTTAAACCTTTAGATAAAGCCGCATCAAAACCAGCAATCAAAGTAGCATCGGCGGATAATGGGCCAACGGCTACTTTCAAACGACCGTCAACTCTTGCTCCTGCCAGTAATCTGAATGTTAGCGGATTCCCGATGGGTTCGCCATATTCATTAAATTGCATTTCGCCTTTGGTTTTGGCAGCATCTACTACATCGTTTCGGTTATCATTTACATTTTCTTTTGCCAATAAAAAGGTTTGTACTTCCGAAGGTAAATTTGGAATACCGCCAATATCGTTTCCGAAAGCGAAGTAAGCTTTCGCTGCCAAATAGGCGTAAAGGGCATCATCTTCACTGCCCACTTGTAATAATTTAAACTCCACTTTTTGTTTGCCTTCGGCTGGGTCGCCAATTTTTACGTGCCAAGTATCAGCAAAGTGCATTCTGAACGGAACAATAACTTTTGGAAAACCGGGAATTGGTTCTACTTCCACATCGGCATTCATATCAAAACTACTTGGCGTGATTGTCACAGAAGTTTGTGCCATCAACAAACATTGTCCGTTGCGGGTAGGGTCTTCGTCTAAACTCAACACTTTTGCTTTGCCCGAAGCTGTGAAATTACTGAACGCACCATTGGCGATACTTGCCTCAATGCCCAAATTGGCAAGTATCATTTTTTTATCCGCCAAACTCATATACACATTGGCTTTAATGCCATAACTTCCAAGCATCGGGGTATAATTGATGCCTGTGTTATTTGTGCCTGCACGAGTCGTTTGCGTGTTCGGAGCAACATCTTTAATCGTTTGCGATAAAGGCGTATTCATTTTCATATTGAAATAAATGCCGCCGCCAAAACCTGAACACATCAAAGGCGGTACAACCGCAATACTTGGCGTGAGCAATACGCTGGCATCCACATATCCATAATAAAAACCTTTATTGCCAAATTGTAAAGTCGCTTTTACGGTGGCTACTTTCGGGATTTTTACTTTGGCTGAACCGATAAAACCTGTTCCATAAAGGGCATCCTCATCAAAAAGGCGAAGTTCACCCTCAACGGTTGCGGGACCAACAGCCCCTTTTATCATGATTTTTTCAAGGTTGACTTTAGAAAAAGCAGGTGACATTTTTCCATTTACGTAGCTCAGTTTTCCCAAAATCTCTACTTTGGTTTCTGCACCGACGATGGTATTATCATCTCCGCCGACGTTTACTTTTACTCCAAAGCCAAAGCCGATGGCATCGAGTCCTCGATAAACAAATTTTGGTGGCGTTAATTCAATCGGGAAGCCTACTAAATTGGCTTTGTTTTCATCTTCGACAGGCGTGTAAGTAGGTAGAAATTCATCATTGAAAGACGGCCCGCCGCTTTGTTTGCCTTTATCTTTTTCGTCTTTTTTATTATCCCACAAACCGCCCAAAAGTGTCCATTGTCCTTCGTCCAAATACAGTTCTTTTTCGCCCTGCATGGTAGGTTTTATTTTGGTATTTGATACTCTAAAATGTTCAAATTTCACTAAAGGAATGGTAATTAGGCTTTTTTGTGATAAACCAATGCTGGCAGAACCGCTTAAATCTAAATCAATTTTTTTGTTGTCTCCGTTGAATTCCAGCAAGAAATTAGAGTTTTTATCCAATTTCATTTTTGCCAACATGATTGGTACATCGTAGTTTTCTTTGGCATCAATCACAAACTGCATCGTATCTAAATTACTGCGGAGGTTGCAGGAATACGACAAGTAATCGTTACTAATCGGGAATTGAAGTTTGCCTTTCATCATTCCCAACTCAAAGCGATTTTGCACGATTTTGATTTTAAAATCATCAATTGAAAAACCCCAATCGCCAATCTTTCCTGTTGAATAATCTACCACAGGTTTATTGGTTGGTTCAATCACTGCCGTGATTTCATTGCTATCGTCAATGATAAAATCGCTCGTGATAAAACCCAAACGTTGTTCGTTTGTGCCTTTAAGTTTGGTAGGTAATTTTACTTCTGTTTTTTTCATATAAAGCCCACGGAAAGTCATTCCACGGTCGCCTTTGAACTCGTCTGGCACATGAAAATCAACAGGATTTCTTTTATCTGAATGGTCATAAAAAGCATTTACGCCATTAATGGTAAAATCTTTTAGTCCATCCACCGTAAAAGTTGGCATATTTACGGTTGCCACCCAATCGTTCCAAGTCAAGAAATCTGTGACCATTCTTGCCTTTACGTCGCCAGCGATTACCTTGCCTGTGCCGTCATCGAGTTTTAAGAATGAATCGCCAAAATTCAAATCCATCACGGCATGAACGTGCTGTAAACTATCGCCTGCAATGCGTGCATAAGTACCTGAATCGTCAGGATTTGGATATTTTCCTTGAATAAAATTGAAAGGCAATGCTGGAAATTTAAAATCATCAACTAAAATCAAGTTGGCTTCGCCTGCAAAAGCTTTGTTGGGAACCATGCAAACGTCCACCGCCGCCATCGAAAGAAATTGGTTCGCTTCTGGCATTTTTAGGTTGAACAATGCCCCCATATCTGCCCCATGCGGACTAAATCGCATATAATTGATACCGATAAAACCTGCCTTTGTTGGCACGCCAACTGGCAATTTTACCGCCAATAAAGCACTTACTTTCTGGAGAGAATTTTCTTCAATGGCATCCACATAACTACCAATATCAAAGCCTTGTCCGCCTTTTGCCAATTGTTTCCAAGTACTCATCTTGGTAATTTCTTTAGGGTCGGGGAAATTATATTTGGTATTATCGGCTTGAGCATCGCCACTAAAAATCTCATAAGCTGTGTTAAAATTAATTTTCGTGAATACGACTTTTATCGGAACTGAATTCCAAAATACTCGTCCGTTGCCATCGTAGCCATCACCGTTTTTGCTGATTTCATCTACTTTTAATTCAAATTTGCCCAGTTTTAATGTTTTACCAACCAATTCTTCTTGTGGATAAATGGCAGTTTTGTCGGCAGGCAATTGGGTGTCTTTACAAGAACTTGCTCCTACCAAAGCTACTTGTGCTTGGCGTGGCGGTGGTGGCGGTGCAGGAATCGCTGGGGGTACTTCTACATCAAAAGTACAGATTTGACTTTGCCCATCGTTTTGAAAAACAGCCTCGCCACTTTGGTCTTTTGCTATTACTCGCCACACGTATTTCCCAACCATCAATTCTGGTTCGGCTTGTGTATAATTCAGGGAAGTACTGATAATATCTTTTTCGGTGAAGGGATTTCCGACATTAAATTTAATGGCATTGTCCATCGCATCATTCGGATTTTGCCCTTCGGGTACTTTCAGTAAATAAAAATCATATCTAATTTGAGCTCCAGAAATATTCCCTACTGGTGGCGACCAAGTAAATACTTGTTGTTGCGGAACGTTTTCACGTTTTATCATTTTGTAGCCACAAGAAGGCAAAGTAAGGCGAGGAGGTTCTATGTATGACAAAGGAATACTTTGGCATTGCCCTGTGATATTTTGAAAGTTTTCGACATTGGCATTATAAGGAGCAACATATACACAAAAATCATAATAACCCTGTGGAAAAATCCCCGAAAGTACAATTTGGTCTTTTGTCGCTTTGTCAAAACCAATGACTTCTGTGTTTTTTACATCCACAAAACCACGATTTTCTTGTCCGAAATCTATCTGTAAAGATTGTCCAACAGGCGGTAGTAAAATTGGCAAATCGGGTCTATAACCTGATTTTGTAAAAATTCTACCCCCAGAAGTACGGTTCGTGATTTGACCTACAATTTTCACAGGTGTATTGGCTGCTTCACCATTGTTGGTAATTATTACTATTGCCGCCTGTTTGTTAGGATTATCCACAAAATCGACTACTCTCGGACTAAAAGGCGGAGAAATAATCAATTGTGCCGATACTTTTAACTGCTGTGCCTGTATTTTTTCAAAAGACAAAAGCAGTAGTAATAAGTAAAAGAGTATTCGTTTCATCTTATTATTTGTTTAAATATGTTAGAATGAAATGCCGTAGCCAGCATTCATGTATAATTCTGAAAAATTCCTGCGTTCGTTTTTATTGTCGGAATTAACAATCGTTGAAAGACTTACATTGAATTGCTGCTTTTTGGTCAGGCGATAAGTAGTATTCAAACGGGCGTTGAAAGTACTTCCTGTGTTTACTTGTTCTTGTGCATTTTGAGTATAATTCAGCGAAAGCGAAGTATTGAAATTATTCTTTTTACTTCCTCTTTGTGCAGAAAATGAAAGCCCCATCGACGAAGTATTATAAATCGGCAAAAGGTTGCGGATGAATAATAAGCCGGGCGTAAAAGTCATTTTCCGAGTTGGCATTCCATAACTATAAGTAAGCGAACCGAAGAGGTTATTGAAGTCTGTGCGTACTTTTGAAATAGTGTTTAAATCGTTGGCATTTTGATATGAAAGTACGCCGTTCACAGCATGAGAAACCGTTCCAGAAGTTTTAAACCAACGGGGAGCAATCATCAAACTTTGGTTCAATTGCGAAATTTTTACGGTATCAATAATCTGATTAGGAATGTTTTGTGAAGTACCATAATTTGAATAATTCACAGATAAACCGAGCGTTCGAGAAAACTGAATATTCAAATTGGCTGAACCAATATTGCGTGTAGTGGTGTATTCTTTGAGTTTACTCACATTATCTTTCTGAATACCATAAGTACCCGATAATTGTACTTTTCCTTGTAAAGCAGAAATGGAAGCTGCACCTGAATATTCTTCCATATCAGTATTGAAAAAATACGCTCCCATCGACTGATAATCAGCAGAAATCAATTTGTATTGCCCTTGAATGCTAAAAGTATTGAATTGTAAACCAAGCGTAGTTTCGCCAGCCCAGCCCAGTGAAGTGCCTTTGCGGATGTCCACAATTTTGGTAACGAAGGAGTATTTTGCTAAATCTTTTTCCTCCAACATTTCTCTGCGAACATCACGAGTATAAAGACTTACGGCAACATCGCTTCGCCAAAATAAATGTTTGAAGAAAAGAAACTGCTGAGAAACGCCAAGTACTGTATTTTCATCGGGCGTTACTTTCCCAAAATCGACAGGGAAAGTGATAGAATTTAGGTCATCTTTAATTTTGAGGAAAGTAATATCAAAATGGTTTTGTGTAGTGCCCAAACCCAATTTTGCAGCAAAACCATTGCGTTGATAAGCAGGTGTTAGTCCGTTTGGTAAGTTCGGATTCGTTGGATTATTGGTATCTAAATAGCCCATTTCAGCTTTTTGAAATTGTCCATAAATCACCGCAAAGCGAAGTTTGCCCGGATTCAATTCCAAACCAGCTCCATTGAAAAGTCTTCCGCCCAAAGTATAAGGTGAAAACATCAAGTTGCGATAACCCAAATGGGCTTTTACCCATTTATAGCTTGGACTTACACCAAATTGTTGAAATGGCCCTGCAAGCGAGCGAGATTGTTTGTTCAATAAAAAGAAAAAAGGTAATTGAACGCCATAAAGATTGAGCGTTGGCGAAGCACTGAGTGTCCAAGAGAAAGGGTCGAGGCGAGTTTGATTGCCCGACAAACTATTGTAAGTACCAATGTTCAGATTAATGCCACCAGAAACTGAGATTGGTTTTTGTTCTTTCAAGCGACTGAGGTCTTGCGTAAAGCTTTTGAATGAAAAAAACACAAGTAAAAAAAGGTAACGATTCCTCATTATTTTGATGTTTAAGTATTGCTTTGTGCCTTACAATACGCATCAAAATTGAAGAATTAGCAGGTAGCTATCAATAGCACTTTTGGGGGAGAAAGGTGGGTGAAAATGATGAAAAATGTTGAGAATTATTCAAAAAGTCGCATTCTTAACGCCTTGGCAACGGCTTCGTTACCATTATTGACGTGCATTTTTTCATAAATATTCTTTAAGTGCGAACGAACGGTTTCTACCGAAATCTTATATTCGTAAGCAATCATTTTATAAGTATGACCTTTTATTAATAATTCAAGTACTTGCATTTCACGGGGCGTAAGCCCCAAATCACTGGGGATTTTGCGTTCTACTTTGAAGGTTTCTAATACTCTGCGGGCAATTTCTGGGGTCATGGGTGCACCGCCTGAAGCTACATTTTCAATGGCGTCAATGATTTGTAGGGGAGAGGTTTTCTTTAATAAATAGCCATTCGCTCCCGAACGCAAACAAGCCATGAGCCGTTCGTCGTCGTCAAAAACAGTAAACATCAACACAAATACTTCTGGAAAATGCCTTTTTACTTTTTCTACGCCAATAATTCCGCCTTCGCCCGGCATATCAATATCCATTAAAATGACGCTGGGTGATAATTCTTTCACTTGCTCAATTACTTTATCGCAATTTCCAAAACCGCCAACCACTTGCATATTGTGCATTCCCTTCAACAATAATTCAAGCGAACTTCTCAGTCTTTCGTTGTCTTCATATATTAGTATTCGATGCATAGTTTTAGATTTTATTAAAAAATGGGTTAGTGAATTGGTGAAATTTGGATGGTTGAGGTTATTTTTTTCTTGAATTAATAGCAATTTACGGCTTCATTCTTCTGAATGTCAATCACCTATTTGTGTGAGTGCTACTACCAATTTTACTTCAGTGCCTTGCCCCAAAATTGAGTAAACGGTCAACTTCCCTTTCATTTTATCGGCTCTTGCTCGCATATTTCTTAATCCGTTGCCCTCAATGTTGCTGTCTTCAAAACCTTTTCCATCATCTTTAATGACTAATTCCAAATTACCTTTTACCTTTTGGATTGAGATTTTCGCATTTTTACAATCTGAATATTTCACTAAATTATTCACTGCTTCTTTGGCAATCAGCAAAAGATTTCTTCTGAAATCCATCGAAAGTTTTAAATGAGCGATTGAATCATCTACTTCAAATTCATAATTGATACCTTTTGCTTCAAAAATTTCTGAACCAATTCTTCGTATTCTTGCCGTTAATTGCCCAACGGTATCACGGTCTGAACGCAAACTCCAAATAATTTCTTCTAATTTATTTTGTAGCGAAGAAGTATCTTCCAAAATCGTATTCAAGTATTTCTGAGCCGTCGGCGAGTCTTGTACTTGATGTTGAACCAGCGTAGAAAGAATAGAAATACTGCTCAAAGTTGCTCCAACGTCATCATGTAAATCTGCTGAAATCTCAGTTCTGAGTTGCTCAATTTTCAATAATTGGTTGATTCTGTATCGGTAAAAAGTATAAATAATTAAAGCTACTAAAGTTAAAATCAGGATTTTAAACCAAATGGTTTCTACAAAACTGGGTTGAATGTTAAAACTCATTTTGAAAGGTTTACTACTCCAAACGCCATGATTCGTTCCGATGGCAACTTCCAATTGATAAGTATTTGGTGGTAAATCTATCAAAACTAAAGTATTGTTTGAGCCATTGTAAACCCAGTCTTTGTTGATGCCCACAAGCCGATAACGATATTGATTTTTGGCGATAGGAGAGAAGTTCAAGGGGGAAAAAGTAAAACTTAAATTGTTTTCATTCCTTTGTAAATCAATTTGTTCGCCTTGATAAGGAACTGATTTTCCTCCTAAAATTTCAAAAGTACTTAATGATAAATCGGGTACTTTATTTAAAGAAATATCATTGATTTTTAAAATATTAAAGCCATTTTTTTGACCAATCCAAAGCTGATTATGGTCGTTCAACCAAAAGCCATTACTGGTATTATTGCTCATCAAACCGTCTTCTTCGATAAATTTTGCAAACTGTTTAGCATCGGCTGAAAATCGTAAAAGTCCGTCGGAAGTACCAACCCAAATAAAACCTTGTTTATCCACCGCAATTTTGGCGAAATAATCATTCGGAAAATCTTCTTTTTCACGATTAATTTCAAATTTAGAGAGAATAGTACCTGATTTGTCCAGCACATTAAATCCACCATAGCCCGAGGCAAAAAGTCGATTTTGGTGAATATTAAGCCCTAAAAAATAATCACCGATAAATTGGTTATGTCTATTTTTATTTTTTTGTAAATCGGCTACTTGTATAAAACTGTGTTTTTCTTGATTGAAATAACATATCCCAAAACCCGGCGAGTACCACGAAGCAAGCCAGATTTTACCATCTGGAGCAAGGGCGATGTCGTTGATTAAACTTTTTGCCCAAAATTCTTGAGTCTGATTTTTTTCCCATAAATGTACTTCTTGAAGACTTGGATAATCAAAAACTTGTATTGGTCGATACTCCGAAACTAACCACAGTCTTTGTGCTTGGTCGAAGCAAAAACTGGTAATATTTCTTGTGATGGCAGGTAAAATTTTCTTGAGTGTATTGCTATTTTTAGAGAGTTGAAAAACGCCTTTTGAAGTCGCCAAGAGTACGTCTCCAGTTTGGCTCATCATCATTTTGTTTACATACACCTCTTCGGGTAAAGTATATTTTTTATAAATACCAGTTTTGCTATTCCATTTCAACATTCCCGAATGTGAAAGTCCCAAATAACTTTCGTCTTGATTAATTGGTAGAAAAGACGTTACCGTCACGGGCAATTGTACCAAATCAGGCGGAATCAAAATTGTTTCGCAGTTACTTTGTCCATTTTCATACTTCAAAAGTCCAGCGTCAGAGCTAATCCATATTTTCTTTCCCTGTTTGTCAAAAAGAAAAGAAGTAAAATTGGGTTTAATATTTTCAAAACCACGTACATTTTCAAACGCCTTCTTCTGCTCGTCAAAAATATATAATCCGCCATCACTTGCAATCCAAGCTTTATTGCCAACCCATAATATTTCGTTGATTTTTTGTTCGTTCAAAGCCACAGAATAGGCTTGTACACTTTTCGTTTCTGGAGAAAATTTTATGATTTTTCCTTGTAGCGTTCCGAGCCAAAAATGCTGTTCATGCTCGCTCAAGGTTCGTAAGATGATGTTTTTAGGAAATTGCCAGAAAAGAATCGGCTCGTTTTTTTGTTCATCGAAATAATACAAGCGATTCAAAGCCAAAATCCAAAGCTTTTGCTTCGAGTCCATAAAGTATCGAATAGACGTAACGTCTTCAGCCGTATTTTTGAATAATGGAAATAAATGCCAGCGTTTTTTTTGAGCATCAAAATACTTGGCATGATGAAAGTCAGCCGACCAAATACGCTTCTGAGCATCTACAAAAACATTATTAAAATGGTCGTTGTCAGGATTATCATCTTGCCATTTTGGCGTAGCAATGGCTTGAAAATCATGTGTTTCAGTATTTATTCTGAAAATTCCTGTTGAAAAAAAACTCACAACCAAGTGTTTGTCATCTTCAATACTGATTTTTTCTGCAAACGCTTTTGGCCCAAGTCGCACAAATCGGTAGCCATCGTAGCGAAACAAGCCTTTGGCAGTTGCCAGCCATAAAAAGCCTTTTTTATCTTTGGCTAAATGATAAATTTGGTTAGAAGGAAGTCCAGTTTTTGTAGAAATGATTTCAAAATTTTCCTGAGAAAGTTGTCCATAAGCCTTGAACATACTTAGCGTACATAAAGATATGCACGCTAAGTAGCCTAAAAGACGAAGTATTTTCTTCATTGAAAATCTGAGAATAAATGATTTAATTTTTTTGCAATAGGCTGTAAGCCATAAGCATTAGGCAAAATATTCATTGTGCTTGCCTAAAGCGAATCAATTAAATTGATTTTGCCTACTTACTTAATTTATCATGAATTATTTCAAACGATTCGTCTAAGAATCTGAATCGTTTCTTGATAAAAAAAGGCTTGCCAACGAAGTTGGTCTCTGTGATTAAATACTTGTCCGTCTTTTCTTACTTCTTCAATCAAAGCAAAATCTAAGGTTTCTAAATGCCAGCCTTCTTCTTGTGGTGTTTTTGTTGAGATAATTCCTTCTTCGGGCATTCCTTTATCAGGCGTTGCATAAAAGCCCGAAAAGCCATAATTTATATCTACCGCAGGCGACCATTGAGCATTTCCGACAGTTTGAGAAACAATGGTATAAGCTTGGTTTTCTAAAGCTCTGGCTCTTGCTCCAATATGAACTCGAGTCGCTCCACGAATCGTTTCAGTACAACTTGGTGCTAAAATAAGGGATGCACCAGCCGCACAAAGTAATTTAGAGCCGATAGCAAATTCTACATCATAGCAAATCTGAATACCAAATGAACCCCATTCTGCTTCAAATAAGCAAAGTACTTTAGGGTTGGCACAGGCAATTCCCCATTCTTCTTTTTCAAAACGAGTCATAAAAAACTTGTCTTGAAAGCCTACCAATCCTTTAGGTGAAAATACAAAAGCACGGTTGAATACTTTTCTTTTTTCAAGTACTGGAAAGCTGGGTGCAACAATAATGACTTGGTATTTTTGGGCTAATTTTTTAAAAGTATTACAGAAATTATCTTTAATTTTTTGTAATTCAAGTACTTGTTGGTGAATATCCGCTTGAATTTCTTTAGAAAAAGTACTCACCAATTCCATTGAAGCATATTCAGGGAATAGTAGTACTTGAGCGTGTTGCCGTACAGCATCTTGTACCCATTTTTCTGTATGTATTTCCCAATCATCAAAACTTTGATGCTGGCTGATAGGGTACTGAGCAGCGGCAAAAGTTACTTTCATAAGGATTATAAATTATAAGTCTTTTGTCCAATAAATCATTGTTTTGGCTGTCGAAACGCTTTCGTTTATATCTTGCCATTCAAAAGTACATTGTAAGGAAGGCTCTTTTTGATAGCCTCTCTTTTGCCAAAAAACATCATTTGGACGATAGTTTTCTGGTTTTAACGGATGTTTCTCTTCTCTTTCAACGGCACAAAAACAAGTAGTTTTGAATGTTCCAAAGCTACGAGCATGGGCTTCTCGTTCATCAAAAAAGCGATGTCCCAAACCCAAACCTCTGTATTCAGGAATTAAAATACTTTCTCCGAAGTAGAAAAAAGTATCAATATCAAATCCTGCTGTTTCAAAAGGAAGTCTTACTTCTGAAGTTTCGTCGCTTAATGGAATGCAAGTAGTAGCCCCCACCATTTTATTGTTGGCATATACGGCAAATAAAAAAGCTCGTTCCGACTGTGAATATACTTTCAGATACTCTTTTTCGTAAGCTACCGAACCTTCATAAAGGTAGGGGAAGTCACGAAAAACACGGATTCTAAGTTCTGCTAAGTCTTCAAACACAGAGGCTATTTCAGCTCCTTTTTTCGTGATATACGAAAAAGCGTTTTTTTCAATCGACATTATTCTGAAACCAGTTTAATCCACAAAGGAAGGTTATAATAAGTAGTAATGCGACTAATTTTTCCGTCTGTAAAACCCAAAAATGCAGCCGCAGGCAAAACATACTTTTGGTTGTGTGCCGCAGGTAAACCTTCTTCCGCTTTTTTGTAAATACCATTTACCACAAATTCAACGGCTACACGCTCGTCGTTGGGTTCGGTAAAAAATACCATATCGGTTAAAGTTTCCTCATAAGATTCGTCCATGTGTTGCATAAAAGCTTTGAAAAGCTCTAAGCCAATTCTTGGCTCACCTTGGTTGGGTTCATGTCGAACTTCTGGATGTAATAATGAAATCATTCCATCCCAGTTTTTTTGATTGAAGTATTCGTAGTACGCTTTAGCTGTGTCTAATGAAGGCATTGATTAAAATGTTTTGATGGGTAAATTAATATACGAAAGTAAGGTTTTTACAATAATGTTGTATCTCTGAATTTGTATAAATATCCTCTACAAATCTTTATAGTTAGCTTGGATTTTTATTTTTTTCATGAAGAAAAAAAGGCATATCTTCTTATCATCATTTTTGGCTCGTTTATTGAAGTATGAAAAATTCAATTTACAAGAATGCTTTCAAAGTCGAGCTTCTTTATTCATTTTTCTTCCAAAATTACTGCCAAAATTTATAGAATTTGCAAAAAACTATACTTGCTTAAATCTTTTTGTTGATGTTGCCAAATACGATAAGAATAGCATAATCATTTACGGCAGTGCTTTTTTTCGTATTCTAACACGGATTTTCTTTGATGAAAAAAAAGTAAAAGTGAAAAAACTTGTTGGTTTATATATTTAAGGCAAGATTTTTGCTGATATAAATCTATCGTTTTTATGTTTTAAAAACTTTAAAAACCACACATAAGTCTTTAAATTATTAAAGTAAGCTATTGATTAATTATAATTTTTGATGGGTAAATAGCTCATTTTATTTGTACATTTTTTTTATTTAAAAAGTACTGATAAAAATTGTACGATATATATGAATAGGCTATTGAATTTTTTTAGCATCTACTAAGTAGTGAATTTTCATCATCATAGAACAATTAACCGCCAATTCCCAGATGAGAACAAACACAATTAACTACTTATCAGAAATATTACTTAATTCCTTAGAAGGAAATGTATGTATTTTAGATAGAGAGTATCGTTTTCTGTATTTTAACAATGCTTTTGCCAAAAACTACCTGAATGCTTGGGGCGAAGAACCTAAACTTCATGAAGTAGATAAAATCAAAGATGCCTCAAATCTACTTTTTGATAGGCTGAAAATTGGCTATGATAAAGCTTTCAAAGGTATTCCGTATGAGATTAAGGAGAATGCTTTTCATATCAAATTCACGCCAATTCCCACTGTTAATAATCTGGTTTGCGAAGTATTAGTTCAGTTTAAAAACTACTCCAATGCTTTATTTACGATGTTTGATACTCATTTCTATACCGAACAGAAGTATCAAGAAGTAATTAATAATATTAGTGATATTGTTTTTCAGACTGACCAAGACTGGAATTGGACTTTCCTCAATGAATCGTGGAGAAGGGTATTGGGCTATTCTTTAGAAGAGTCTTTAGGAAAACCTTATTACGATTTTATGCACCCTGAAGATGCCGATAAAAAAGACCAACTTTTTGAAACACTTATCCTTCAGAAAAAAACTTCAAGTAAGCATGTTGCTCGTTTTATCAGCAAATCTGGCGAGATTAAGTGGATTAAGGCAACTGTAAGTTTTATCTATGACGACAAAGGGTATGTAGTAGGTGCAACAGGTACTTTACAGGATATTACTAAACAAAAAGAAAATGCTCATATTTACGAATTGCTTTCAAATAATGTAAAGGATTTAGTTTGTATTCACGATTTGAACGGCTACCTTCTTTACCTTTCGCCTTCTATCAAACAAATTACTGGCTACGAGCCGATAGATTTGATTGGTAAAAAAATGTCGGACTTTTATCATCCAGAAGATTTAAGAAAAACTACTGAAGACGAAGACGAAACGCCCATCAGTACTACCTACCGTTTTCAGAAAAAAAATGGTGAATACATTTGGCTCGAAACAAATTCTAAAGTGTTTTTTGATGATTACGACCTTACTTATCGTATCATCACTTCCACAAGAGAAATCAGTGATAGAAAGAAAACAGAGGAAATTTTAATGAATTCTCTTAACAAAGAGAGGGAGTTGAACGATTTGAAATCACTTTTTGTGAATGTTGCTTCGCATGAATTCAGAACTCCTTTAGCGACGATTCGCTCAAGTACTGAAATCATTCAGATGATTGACAAAGACAAAAATCCTAATATTCTCAAGCACGTAAATATTATCAGTAGTCAAATTGATAGAATTACAAATTTGATGAATGAAATATTGATTGTTGGCAAAATTGAATCGAAGAAACTCACAGCCAACAAAGAGAAAATTAATATTATGGAGTTGGTGAAGAATAGCGTAGAGTCGCAGAATGCACTCCAAAAAGATGGTCGTAGAATTCAATTTAATGTTTTTGGCTTACCTCAATCTGTTAATGTTGACCCACTTCATCTCACATTAATTGTCGATAATCTTGCTTCAAATGCACTCAAGTACTCAAAAGGTCGCCCAAATCCAGTAGTAGTTCTGAACTTTAATGAAAACCATTTCGAGATAAAAATTCAAGATTTTGGCATAGGTATTCCTTTAGAGGGGCGAAACAAAATTTTCAATACTTTTTACAGAGCTAACAATGTAGGACGAATAGAAGGTACGGGTTTGGGTTTAGTAATTGCCAAAAATTTGGTAGAACTAAATGGAGGAAAACTCAAATTTGAAAGTGAAGAAAATATTGGCTCTACTTTTATCATTTATTTTAGTTATTTATAATTTAAAAACGATAAAAAAAGTAAATCAAATATTTTTGTATTGTAGCTTTTAATAAGTAATTTAGCGAGGCAAGTAGTTATTTTATATAATGTTGAATAAAGATTAAATTTTTTCTGCTTTGTTGTTTCAAGTACATTTTGTAAATTTCTATCTTGTAAAGTATAAGTAGAAGCCTCTTGAACCCTTTGAGTACAAATAATTAATTGATAGTACTCTAAAGTAAGAGATATATAAGCATATAGACTAATAACCATTAAGTATAATTAATTCAGAAAATTTGGCATCTTGATAAGGTGTTTAAATTATTTTCAAAACATTAAATTTAAAAATGACAAAATTTCCCCAAACGCTTATTGTTGATGATGAACATCTGAATAGGATGTTGCTTGCCCGTTGTTTACAATCTTTTAATATCACTTATAGCGAAACTACTGATGGTCAAGAGGCTCTTGATTGGATAAAGAAATCAACAGAAAAACGATTGATTATGCTGTTAGATTTGAATATGCCAATTATGGATGGCTATGAATTGATGGCTTACTTAGAAACCAATGCCAGCGAGTTTAGTGACAAGCAAATTGAAATTATTATTGTATCAGCGGCCAGTCAAAGTACTTTTCAAAGTCTTATCGAATTGGCAAACATCAATTTAAAAATTGCTTCTTATATCGAGAAGCCCGTTAGTAAGAACCGTTTGTACGAAGCCATCAAAGATGCGTCAAACAACTTTCCCTCTGAATCGTAGCAAATTAAAACAAGTATCCCAAAAATAAAGCCTATTTCTTCATCAAGAAATAGGCTTTATTTTTGGGATATAATGGTAATTTACTTGAGTTTCAAAATCTTAAATTCTGAACGTCTGTTTAATTGATGTTGCTCTTCTGTACATTCTACGCCATCGGCACATTCATTCAACAGTTGAGATTCGCCATAACCCGATGCTTCCATTCTGTTGGCTGCAATGCCTCTTTTTACTAAATATTGTACTACTGCTGCCGAACGGTTTTTAGAAAGCGTTTGGTTGAATTGAGTAGTGGCTCTGCTATCTGTGTGTGAACGAATTTCGATTCTCATTGATGGATATTTTTTCATCAATTGATAAAGTTTATTCAATTCAAGATCAGCATCACGGCGGATATTATACTTTCCGTAGTCGTAATAGATATTTTCAATGGCAATGATGTCGCCTTCTTCAAACATAATCAAGTTCACGATGGTTACTTCTGGATCGCTTGGCGTGATTTTTTTCAAACTAACACCTTGCGAACCGAAACCTTCTTTGAACGCCTCAATTTTATATTCGCAACCAACACATACTTCAAATTCATACGCACCATCTTCGCCAGTAACAGTAGATTGTTCGCTTGCATCGCACTGGTTGGTGAAAACTACTTTCACACCACTTAACGGACGTTTATCTTTGTTGGCAATTACTCTACCTTTGATAATTTTAATTGCTTCGCAAGGACTGAGTGTTTTGATTCTTATTCCTGTACTATCAATCAATTTAACTCTTGTGAGAGGTATTTCAATTACTTTTTGTGAAGAATCACTTTTTACACTATAAGATAAACTATTGGGTAAATAGCCGTCTCTACTGGCATTAATGGCATAGTTTTGATTAGGCTCTAAACATATTTTAAACGAACCATTTGAGTCTGTTTTTTTCAAGACAGATTTTTCAACAGAAACAATTTGCACGTCGGTATTATCCAAAGGCATTTTAGAATCAGCATCGTAAACGATTACTTGATGTTCTTCACATTCTGGTTTTTCGTCACATTCACGAGTAAAGCGATAAATATCGTCGTCGGTACTTCCTCTTTTTCTATTTGAGGAAAAGAAACCAGCTTTTCTTTCTCCGTCGGTAATCAAGCCAAAATCATCTTTGTTCGAGTTGATAGGCGTACCCATATTGGTAACTTTGCCTAATGCTTTTGTGCCATTAATAAGTTTGGTATAAAAAACATCTAAATCTCCAAGACCGGGATGTCCATCTGACGAAAAGTATAAATTACCTCTTTCATCTACAAATGGAAACATTTCATTTCCTGGTGTATTGATTTCTGGGCCTAAATTTACAGGAGTACCTACTTTGCCGTCGTTAAATTCTGCTACATAAATATCTGTTCCTCCGATTCCGCCGGGCATATCTGATACAAAATAGAGCAATTTATTGTCTTTTGTCAGACTCGGATGCCCAGTAGAGTATTCGTTACTATTAAAAGGAAGTTCTTGGATATTCGACCATTGACCTTCGCCTTTGTCTTCGGCAAGGTATAATTTCAGCTTGTTTACTTTGTCTTTTGAAGTATTGTAATGCCCATTGTTGTAGTTGTTTCGAGTAAATACCACTTTTTTTGCATCACTCGTAAAGGTCATTGGCCCTTCGTGATATTTTGTATTAAGTGTTCTACTAAAACTCTCTGTTTTGATACTTGGGGTTTCGTTATACAAATACAAACTTGAACCGCTGTACGAGCCAATCGTTTTGGTATCGTTGGCAGTAGGAGCAGTGTATTCGTCTAAACCAATAGCTTGTGTTGCTTTGGTAGTTTTTGTTTTACTATCTTTTTTACCGCCAAGCCCAGCAGAAGGGTCAGTTGTGAGTTGACTGAGGTCGCTGAGATAATACATATCAAGGAATTGTGAATTATCCCAAGTAAAGACACGTTTCATCCCAAAGCCTTCGGTACGAGCTGAGTTGAAAACCAAACCGTTTTTGTAATACATTGGGCTAAAATCAGCCTTGTCGGTATTGATTGAAAGATAATCTACTTTATAACAAGCGGCATTTTTATTCAGGACGGCAATATTTTTATAGAGTTTCTGAAAACCACCACTTCTATTATCCGCAATTTCAAGTTTTGAATATTTCTCGTAAATCGCCTGAGATTCTGGATATTTACCATTCGAGGCTAAGGCTTGTGCATAATATAAGTACGCTTTGGTATCATTGCCAGAAAGCACAGGATTTTTACTCAAAAGTTCAGCATAAACACGCTCGGCATTTTGGGTGTCGTGCATTTGCCTGTATGAATAAGCTAATTTTAGGAGAATTGACTGACGTTGAGCATCAGTAATTTTCCCTTTTAACGCTTGTTCAAATAATTGAGAAGCATTGAGGTAGCTCATTTGGTCAAACTGATATTCTGCATCTTTTAAGGTCTGAGCAAAAGACGAAAGACTTGCCAGCAATACCAGCCAGATAAGAAGTACAGTTTTTTTCAAAATAATCATTTTTTTAAAATTTACTATCAATATTTTTTGAGAAAGTTTGTATTGCCCAACTTTTAAAAAGTTGGTATGTGGGGTTTCAAAGATACAATTCGTAATACTATTATTTAAAAATATCGAGGAGTAAGAATTTTTGCTTTGCGATAACCAAATTCATAGCGAAGCATGAATTCATGTGAACCTTTTTGGATACTTTTTAATCCATTAATTGCGTAATCATAAGCGTAACCAAAACGAATTTGGTCAGTCGCTTGAACTTCAAGCAAGCCTACGATAGCATCACCGTTTTGATTAGAAAATGGTGATTTAAACTTTAAATTATTCGTTCT
Organism: Arcicella rigui; assembly: GCF_034929435.1. NCBI lineage: Bacteria > Pseudomonadati > Bacteroidota > Cytophagia > Cytophagales > Flectobacillaceae > Arcicella > Arcicella rigui. Next base: position 120,929 of record NZ_JAYFUM010000011.1, on the reverse strand, counting down.
CCACGAACAGCCCAAAGCAACTTTATCATTGAGCCACAAGTTTAGGTTAAAGTCAAAAGAAGCGGCATCACGAGTAGCCTTAGACAAAAATGAAGGTTTTAACACTAAAGATTCGCCTAATGGAACGACAAAACCCATCATAAAAAAGTAATGACGATACTGGCGTGAAGATGAATCTGCACTTTGGTCGTTGGTTAATCTATTCTGAATTAAACCCGGACACGAAAAACCAATGTAACCACGGTCGTCGCTGAGATACAGACCAGCACCCACATTTGGCAACCATTTGTTGAATGAATAAGTAAAAGCTTGGTCGCCATTTTGGGTTAATTTCACTTGGGTTAAATTTCCAGTAAGGTTTGTTGCCCCCGCCTGAATACCCATAGCTAAAGTGGTTCTTTCAGATACTTTTACTCGATAAGCATACGAACCGTACAAACCTACATTTCTATAATCACCAATTTGGTCATTATAAGCTTGAAAGCCGATACCCACTTTTTCTCTGTTGAGAGGAGTATCAATTGAGAACGATTGCGTACTGGGAGCACCCGTAATATTTACCCACTGTTGTCTGTAAACGGCGGTCATACTTAATATATCTCGGCTTCCAGCATAAGCAGGGTTTACCGCCAACATATTAAACATATATTGAGAGTATTGAACCTCTTGTTGTGCTTGTGCAGAATAATGATTAATCATCGCCATTGTGAATACAAGGGATGTCATATTTTTAATTCTTGAAAGCAAGCCATTGAGCTTCATGTGATTCTAATTTAGGATTAATTTACTTCAACCATCGTTTTATAAACAAGTTTGGCTAAAGTCTTAATAGTTTAAAATAATTAATTTTATTTCAAGATAAAACCGAGATTTTATCTTGAAATAGTCATATAACGAATGGATTCAACGGTTGGTGGCAAATTAACTTTTTCGCCAGTTGTTCTCTTGTAAAGTGTTACCGAATAGAAATATGTACCAGATGGTAAACCTGCTCCAGCTTCTAATAACTTAACACCCACATTACTTGAGCCATCCCATTCATTTTTATAATCTTTGGATTCATAAACCAAACTTCCCCAACGGTTATATACTTCTAAATGTACTCTTTCGTCGGGCAGTACTCCTTCAATTACAAAGGTTTCATTTACTCCATCTCCATTTGGTGAGAAACCATGAGGAATAGAAATATTTGAAACATATTCTTTGAAAATAATTGGTGTTGGTGACGATTCTGTTGGTTTTCCATCATTGTTTGTATCTGGATTTGTACCATTTACAGAAGCATCTGTTACTAAAACTGAGCTTGTTTCATCGCTGTAAGCTCTCACATTGGCATTCACATACAATGTATCATTTAATGGTTCTGAAACATTTATGATATAGGTAATCACGATACTATCGCCAACGGCTAAAGCTGTACTGGCACTGGTAGTAAGTAAAGTATCTCGTTTTCCATTGAAACTACTGTTCAGTGCTGCTGAAACTCCTCTTACTAAGGTCGGTCTTCCTAAAATTGTCCACGCTTTTACTTGTGTTCCAATGGCTTTCTCTAAATCGGTCGAAATTGCTACATTTTTGAGTGCCACATTGCCATAGTTTTTCGTGACTAATTTTAGTGTAACATTATAAGTACCGTCAGATTGTGGTAAATCATCGGTTACTGCTGATAAAGCAATACCAATTGAGGCATTACTTGTTACTACATTTCCTTTTCCAAGTGTTACTGCCGTTGGTGTTTTTTCGCTTGGGTCATTATCTGCGTTAGGGTCTGGCTTGATGCCCGAAGTAGAAACGTCTGTGAATGATTTATTATCTAAACCTGTTCCAGTTCCTACGGCAATGTTACTGAATACAGAATCCGTTGCTGCCGAAACGTTCACCGTAACGGTTACATTAATCAGAGCCGAATCGTTTACTGCTAAAGTACTGAGAGAATCAATTAACAAGTTTGAATTTGCTTTTGAACCCGTAAAGTTAGGATTAACAGTAATACCAGCTTTGGTTGTAGTTACGGTTGGTTTTCCTACAATTGTTGCTCCTTTTGTAAAGACTAACTCAAGCGTATCTCTTACACTTAATTTTTTAATATAAGTACCGCCCATATTCACCACTCGAATAACGTAAGGTACTGTCCAAACATTGGTGGCTGTTCTTTTTAATCCACTGCTAAGGACTTGTTTTGCTAAACCAATTTTTGTACTTGGTAAGTTAAAGCTGATGATTGTTTTGCTTGGGCTTGCATCAAAGTTTGTTCCATCGCTTGACACAGCAGTTAAAGTTTCTCCGCTGTTTTTCTTGCCAGTTATTGTAGCTTGACTACTAAATGGCCCGGGGTTTCCACGAAGTGTTGCTTGTACTGTATAAGTAATAGTATCAACAGCTAAAGGAAGCATATAACTACCTGTTTTCACCAAGTTTGAATCCAACACGCCAAATGTAGTATTCATTACTAAATGGTTGTCCTTATCGCCAGTTGGTGAACTTACAATCAAAGCTGTTGTTGGTGATAAGAATGTTTTGGCTAAACTACTGGTGAGTGTTACGTTTTTCAAGGTATCATTACAGAAGTTCTTAGCAATTAAACGATACTTAATATTATAAACACCGCTTGATACTTTTACGGTATCAACTACCGACATCAACAAGCCAATTTTACATTCACCATTCACAACTGCTTGGTCGCTGTTGTTGGTCAGGTTATTATCATTTGATGCTGTGGCTGATACTGGATTGATAATCGTTGTTTTTACTTTTGATTTTGCCGTATAAGTAAATGTTTTTAATTGACCTTTTTCTAAAGAATCAACATTAATGATGATTTTTCCACCCGAAACCACTAAACCACTTGAACTTGAAACAAACTGAATATCAGCAGGAAGTGTATTCGTAATAACAATATTTTTAGCCGTATTGGGGCCATTGTTGGTGATATTAATGAAGTAATTAATATTCTCATCAACGGCTGCTGTTGTTCTGTCTGCGTCAATTTGTACCGCCAAGTCAGCAACTGTCCCATTTGAAACTACAATTTTAACACCCGCAGAATGGCAACCCTCTGAGGTTTGATAGAAAGCATAATATGTACCTGCACCTACCGAAGTTGGAGTTGTTACTGATGCAGAAGTAGGTAATTCACCAGTTTTGAAAACTAATGTTGACCCCGATGGAGTACTGCTACTTACTAATTTGGTTAAATCTGCTTTTTGTCCCTCAGTAATTGTTGTATTCGTTGCAACTGGTGCATTGATGTTAGCCGTAATATTTACAACTACTGATAATTCATTTGATTTGGCTGAAATACAAGGTAATGATTCACAAGTTGCTGTATATTTAATATTAGCTGTTGGAGTGATGATTCTGCTTGCACCTGTTCCTCCGTCAGACCATTTCACCGTTCCAGAACAACCTGTGGCGGTCAAATTAATACTTTGTCCTAAACATACAATCAAACGGTTAGCCGCAATTAGTGGCGGACTAAATGGTGAAACCGTAATCGGTAATTTATTTGATTCAGGGCTTGTACAAGTACCAACTGTACAAGTAGCAGAATAAGTTGTACTACTGGTTGGACTTACTTGAATACTTGCACCTTTTTGATTATTCGACCAAGTAACTGTACCTGAGCAACCAGTTGCTGTCAGTGTAATGGTTGTACCAGTACAAATAGTTGAATCTGGTGTTGCAATGACTGGTGCAGCTGGACTTGCTACTTTTATTACTACTGCTGCTGATTTTTCAGAAACACAAGCTGTACCAGTACAAGTAGCAGTATAACTTGTTGTAGCTGTTGGCGATACTGTAAGCGTAGAGCCAACGGCTGTTTGTGTATTGAAGAACCAAGTAACAGTTCCAGTACAGTTAGTTGCTGTTAAAACTGTTGAACTTCCCGGACAAATGGTTGAATCTTTTGCCGTGATAGTTGGTGCTGGTGTTGCAGTAACTTTGATACTTGTTGGCGTCGATAAGTCGCTGATACAACCATTAACAGTACAACTTACGCTGTAAGTAGTTTCTACAAGTGGACTTACTGTGATTGATGTTGTCGTTTGTCCAGTATTCCATCTTACCGAACCGTTACAGTTTAGGGCTGTTAAAGTAACAGACTCAGACGGACAAATACTTGTTTTGGTAGCTAAGATGCTTGGTGCAGCAGGTTTTTGTGTAACAGTTACAGTAACACTTCCTAAATTACTTTCGCAACCTAAATCTTTACATTTTGCGGTATATGTAGTAGTAGAAGTCGGCGTTACGCTTAGAGTACTGCCAGTTGGTTTGGTAGAAGTCTGCCATTCTACTACTCCATTACAACCTGTGGCTGTTAAGATACTTGAGCTTCCAGCACAAAGCGTTGAAGGCGAAGCCGTCAAAGTTGGTGCTGCAATATTGGTAACATTAATCGTAATGGCATTTGATGAAGTACTTTTACAGTTGCCTTTCTGACAAAATGCTGTAAATGTCTGTGCCGTGGTAGGGCTTACCGTTATACTTCCTACGCCACTTGCTCCATTACTCCAAACAATTGTTGAACCCGTACATCCAGTAGCTGTAATGGTAGTACTTGTTCCCGAACAAATCGTACTGTTGGTGGTAGCAAGGGTAGGGGCAATCAAATTACAAACTTCCGTTGCAGTGATGTCTATATTACTTCTATCGTTTTCAGTATTATTTGTTCCGTTGTTTGGCGTTGAGTTAGGGTCAGGTTGGTCAGCTTTGCTGATTTCTGCGGCATTACTGATTTTTCCTTCTGCTGTTACTTTCGCCTTGAAACTAAATGTTTTACTTCCTCCATTGGCAATACTGGCTACTGTTCCGGTTACTGTTCCAGCATTTGCCGTTACATCAGTACCCGAAATAAAGGTCAGTCCCGTTGGTAAAATATCTTTTACTTCTACATTGGTTGCAGCATTTGGGCCATTGTTTCTGACTACTAAATTATAAGTAAGCGTATCGCCAACATTTGGAATAAGGTTGGATACTGTTTTACTTAAACTTAAATCTGCTCTTTCGACCACATTTACAGTTACCGACGAGGTATTATTCGTATTTTTAGCAGGGTCATCATTTGCACCAGCAATACTTGCTGTATTTACGATTGAGCCAGTTTTAGTAAGTTTTACATTGATTAACAAAATTTTGTTTGAACCTTGAATCAAATCTCCAACATTCCAAACACCTGTTGTATTGTTATACTCACCTATTGGAAACGCACTTACGAAAGTTGCTCCTTGTGGTAGCAAATCTGTTACTTTAATATCAGTCGAAGTAGAAGTACCAATATTTCTTGCATCAATTGTATATGAAATTTCTTGTCCTAAAATAAAATTCGGAGCAGAGATAGCATCTGGTGTTGTGATAACATTTTTTACAACAGCTAAGTCGGTCAAGCATTTTTTTACTGTAAAGGCAATCGGTGTTCTATTACTAACACAACCGTCTGTTGAAGTTGCTTCTGCATAATAAGTATATTTTCCTTCAACCGTTGGTGTTACTACAAAACCTAAATCCTGACTATTACCAACTGAATTGGTTGCCGTTGGACTTGTGTACCACTTAACAGTATTGCCAAGACTAATGGCAAATAATTTATTTGAACTTCCTAAACAAACTAAAGTATCGCTTTGTAAAACCGAGGGAGCTGATGGCTGTGGTTTAATCGTAAGCGTTGTTTTGCCAATGGCTGCATTACATAAAGTTACCGTTCCATCTGGGTCGTTTGTGGTGAAAGTAAGTACAATTGAACCTTTTGTAATATCTGCTGCTGAGGGCGTGTATTTGGCAGTTAAACTATTTGCATTATCAAAAGTACCTGTTCCTTCACTTGTCCATGTTCCAGAAGTAGCTCCGCCACTCAAAGTTGCTTTTAAAGAAACCGCACCACTATTGGCACAAATTGGAGATAATGACGATACCGTCACACCAGCAGGATTAGTACATTCGCAAGTATTAATGTTTACAGTAATAATTGCTGGGTCGCTGTAACAGCCATTTATTGATTTTTCAAATAAGAAATAAGTACCTGCCACAGCCGCACTTGGGTTAGTTACCAAAGGCGAAATAGTTGAATTGGTAGTGTGCCATTCAAAAACACCACCTGTACTTGGCGAGCTTTGAATCGCATCGGCTAAATTGACAGTACTGGCATTAATCGTACAGTTGTTAGCCAAAGTTGGCTTCACGATTGGTGTTGCTGGTTTTGGATTTACTGATACCGTCACAGAGCTTTTTTCACTTGCACAAGCTCCTGATGTTTTGCTAACAACGCTTACAAAATAAGTAGTTGTAGTAGTAGGGGTTAATGAAATAGTATTGCTGGTAGAAAAAGGAATGGTTGCATCTTTTGATGTAAACCACTGAAAAGTGACATCTGTTAGGGTTGAGTTACCCAAAGTAACTAATCCCTCTGAACAAACTGTTGGCCCGATTACCACTGGAGCTGGCAAAGTTTCTTTTACGCCGAAACTTACTCCTGTGCCATCAATGGCAGCACATAAGTTTTGATTGATAATTTTGGCTTGTAAATCGCTTAAAGTAGTTGTTCCGAAAGTAATGGTTGATAAGTCAAAAAAGTTTTCGCTACCCGAAACAGCACTGTAAACAATCGTGAAGATTTTATAATCACCTACACTTGTTACTGAAAATGACCTACTATCACTAATTTGTTCAATGACAAAGTTTGAACCTTTTGCCAAAAGGTATTTTACTGAAAAATTGCTTGGTACAGTAGGGGCGGTACTGGTTGTTGCCGTTAAAACTACCGCTGTGCCAGTTGCTGGTAAACAGAAACTCGAAGTACTGGCAGTTAATGTACCTGCCGAGATAATACAATTTGATAAAATACCTGCACCAATTGTAAGGTTATTTCTTCCAATATCTGTTGATGCTTTTGTTACGTCAATCGGGATAATGTCTGTAAAACCATCTATTCCTGCATCTGAATCGGTGGTTGATGTACTTCCAGAAGCGTTTTTTGTAACAAATTGTCTTCCAGTAGGCAAAATAAACTTCAATCTGTACGAACCCGAAACCAAATTGCCAAAAGTGTATTTTCCTCCATTGGCTGTTACGTTGGTTGCCAACAAAGTATTATCTGTGGCGTCGTATAATTCTACTGTAATATTATTAAGTCCTGATTCGGTTGAATTTCTAATGCCGTTTCCATCAAGGTCTGTCCATACAACGCTACCAATTGAACCAAATTGACCGGGTGTAAATTTCACAGGGCAACAGCCTGAAATTGGACAAGTACCATTAGAAGCCGTAAAGGCAAATTCTGTATAATCACTAATGCTTGTTACTTTAATATTGCCATTAGCCAACAATTCTACGCCTGCCGTAGAACTATTCACTACTATTGGCGTACCGTTTAAGCCTACTTTTTTAGTCCAAACCAGATTATTTAATCCAGCAGGAAGTTGTGTTGTATATTCTTCGCCATTATAGAAAAACTCTTCAATTGAAAAACAAACGCCATCTTGGTCGTCTTCTCCAAGTAAATTATTGTTGGGTGTTGAGTCGCTGTCTTGTTGTGTTTCTTTCGTGATTTCGGCAATGTTATACCAGAAGCCTCTTTTATTGACAGTAGCAACAATTTTTAAACTTACCTCTGAACTTCCTGCGATTTCACCGATTGTCCAAACAACGGTTGAAACACCTGCGTTGGTGGCAACCGTAGCAGAACCAATATTTCCAGTATTGAATGATTTGAATGTAACACCTGCGGGCAAAGTATTGGTAAGTTCAACTCCAGTGGCTTTGTCGGGATTGATATTTTTTACTACAACAGTATAAATAACATCTGAACCAAGCGATGGGCTTTGGTTGTCGATACTTGTTTTTACTGATAAGTCGGGCAAACCAGCAAAAGCACTAAAAGCTGAAGTAATTGTAAATAATAAAATAGTAAATAATTGACGCAAGGATTGAGTAGTTTTAAAAGCGTTAAAGAAAATCTTACTTAACAAAGAGGACATCATTATCTGTGAAGCCATCGTCATTTTTTGGTGAGTACTTTCCAAAAAAATGCTTTGGGTTTGATATGTTTTATTAATTGAGTTGTTCTGGTTAAAAAATGGATTCATTTTTTGTACAGTTTTAGACTAAAATGCTCAGTCTTGTGATATTTCTTGTGGAAAAGTTTGCTAACGAATGATCATGTTGATACTCGTAGTATGTTTGAAAAAATCCCAAATCTCTTATTCGATAAAATTACAATCAAATTTTGCTGTATTCTTATTTTAGGAAAGAAACATTCTATTAATTTATTGATTTTCTACCGAATTGAAAATTACTTTTTTTCTTAAAATAATGTTTTTATCATTTGTTAATTAACTAAAAAACACTTATGTTGAGACTGAAACTTGCTAAAACTGTGCCAAAAAAAAATAAAAATAAGTCTAAAATTTTAAAAATAAAAATACTTCACTTTACATTAAAATTATTCAATTCAACCTCAAAAATAAGCATTTGTCAATATTCAGCCCTTTCAATTATTTTTTTATAAATTTCAAATTGACTTCTTTTTTACAAGCTAAATCGTAGGAAAACTTCATTAGCAATGCCTAAAAAAGATGGAATTAGTGTAAATGTAGAATAAAAAATAGCTTTAAAACTCAATTTTTTTTCAGGGTTTCAATTTTTTTTTGTGGGCAAAGCAATACACGCAATACAAACGATGTATTCTGATACAGATGAGGACAGAACAACTACTACATACTTTGAAGCAATGCCGAAAAAATGACCGCAATGCACAGCGAGAGCTATACGAAAGTTTCTATCGTTATGGCTTGTCGGTTTGTGTTCGTTATGTAGCAGATGTTGATACTTCACGTGAATTATTAAATGATGGTTTTATGAAAGTGTTTACAAATATCGACCAATATAAACCCGAATACCCTTTTGTAAATTGGTTTAAAAGGATTTTGGTAAATACTTGTATTAATCATCTTCGTAAATCTCATCAAGAAATTCCGACGGCAGAACTGGTTGAAGCTTCGGAAATGGGCATGGAAATGGATTTGTTTGGTAAGTTTTCGGTAGAGGAAATCGCAAAACTGATTCAGCAATTACCGCCTGCTTATAGAACTGTTTTCAATCTTCATGTAATTGAAGGCTACGAACACAAAGATATTGCCGAGATGCTTAATATTTCTGTGGGTACTTCGCTTTCTAATTTACATAAAGCAAGAAAAAAATTACAAGAGTTGATAATCCTTAATAATTTTTAAAAGTAGATAACCGCTAAAAACTTTTCAAAATGAAAAAAAGAAATAATTGTTTGGTTGATAAATAACTGAAAACATGGATGAACAAGATTTTGACCGATTGTTCGGTTCAAAGCTTCCGAATTTTGCAGGAAGCGATTGGCGTGAAATGGAAGGCAGGCTGGAGCGAAGAGATTTAAAAAGAAAAATTACTCGTCTCCTTTGGGCTTTACCTTCAGTAGCTGGGGTGATGTTGGCTGTGTCGGCGGTTTTGTATCATCGCTTAGACCAAACTCAGCAGAAAGTAAAAGAGTTGGAAAGTCGTTTAGTTAATATCCACTCTCGTAAAGTACAATCTGATACGATAGTTCAGAAAACAGTCGTGTACGATACTATCTACCAAAAAGTGATTATTCCACAACCATTGGTCGATGTATCAACACCAAAAAAAACAGTTTTATCTGATAACCAAAACAACATTTATTACGCTAAATATGATAATAAAATTACTGAAGGTGAATCGTTCATAGAAAGAGAAAAATATGTGGGTATTCATGCTTTGAAGGCAAAGAAAGCCAGTCTTTTTGCTTCAAATCTTGAATCGCCCGACTCTACCATCGTACCAAAGTTGATTACTTTTGAAGAAGACTCGGTAGTATTGGAGAATCATTTTTCATTAATTCCTAAATCTGTTTCGCTTGGGCTGTTAGGGGGAGTTCAAATGCCAATCGGTCAGGAGTATGAGCATGGAGGAGGCTCACAATTCGGATTCAGAACGGTGTTGGGCTATCATAATAGCAAAGGTTTGGAGCGTTGGGGAGTGGTATTAGACTTTCAGAAAAACAACCTTTTTTTTGAAAATAACAAAGAAGAAGGTTGGAAAAAATTTGATGGAGGCAATGGTTCTATCGGAGGTGCAGGAAAACCGCCTAAAAAAGTAGATATACCGAAGTTTTCAACTTATCAAGTTAGTGTTGGGCTACGTTATAATTTACTCTTTAGTAATAAGTTTAAGCCTTATTTTGGGGCAAGTTGGAGTTTACAATTACCTAACCACTACGATATAAAGTACTACTATGACGACCCCTCAAATACACAAAGTGCATCTGGGCAACAATCCTCAGTTGTTAATTTGTACGGTGTAAATACAGGGTTTAATTTTTACTTTTCAAATCGCTTGTTGGCAAGTGCAGAATTGTACCTGCAAGGACAAGCCCTTAAAAACCCTAATCCTATGGAAGCCCCTGCTACTTTAGGAGGGAGGATTGGAATACATTACCGCTTTGGTAATTAATTAAAAAATTGCTTTATCAAGTATAAATCTGGTGTCAGCTTACAAAAAGCTGTGGGTTTATTCTATTGCCTAAAATCTAAAATGTTAAGCACAATTGTTTCATTATCAAATTCTAAAAAAATGAAAAATCAAATATTCAGAATTGCTTTTATTGCCTTATTAATGGGTTTTGTTGTTGAAGTAAATGCACAGAGTGCGAATCCAGAACCCATCTTTGGAACAGTCGTCGTGAAGAAAATAAATACTGATTCAACACATAAGAAAAGCTCGTTTAATCTACTTCGTCCTGCCTATTTTAGACTTGGTTTGATGGGCGGAAGCACCATTTCTTTAGATAATAATCAAGGAGAAAGAGCAGGTGGCTTGTTGGGCTTGAGAGCAGAGTATGGACTTACGAATAGATTTTCAGTACTTGGTCAGTTTCAGAATAATTTCAGAGGAATGAATGGTGCTTTTCCAGATGGACAAGCTTCGTTAGGGGTCAACTGGATGCCATTCAAAAGCAGACGTTTACAGCCTTTTGTAGGTTTGGCAGTAGGAGTAGGCAGAAATAACATGGGTTTTGGTAGAAATGGATTCAGAGGTGATAAAGACCGTTTTCACGGAGGAGGTTCACCCACTTTTGATAATGATAGTTTGCGACGTTCAAGAAGTGTGAATGGTTTTGGTTTAGCCAGAGTTGGCGTAAATTATGTGATTGCCCGTAGAATCATCGGAACATTAGAAGGTTCTTATCAGCTACCTTTCAATGGCTCATCTAATACCAATGGAGGGGTAAGTGTTGCTATGGGTTTATCGTATCAGTTTGGAAGAATTAAAAAGTAATATACAAAAAACACAAATTTGGTTTTATATAAACGGTTAGGGCTTTTGCCCTAACTGTTTCTTGAGAATGTATGGTAAAAAATTTACGCTTTACTTAAATATGAATCGGTAGTTTGATGCTATTGGGTGTTAGCTCAAAACAGATGAAATGTTTTGTAGAGGAAAACCATTTTTTATTCTAAATAATCAAAAAAACAAAAATTATGAAAGCTCAAATTAGACTTTTTGCTCTCTTGATGGTAAGTACTGTAATTTTTTACAGTTGTAAAGACAACAATGCTGTGTCGCCAAACAGTACGTCCACAACTACTTCAACCGCAAGAGTAACCACAGCATTACTTATCAACAATGTTTATTTTGCTACCACTGGCGATTCCATTGTGATTCCTGCGTCTGTTCAGTCTTTTATTGCTACAACTTATCCCGATTATACAATCAAAGGGGCTCATAAACTGAATATGAGAAAAGACACTACGATTGTGTATGAAGTAGATATTGTTTCGGCAACTGATGCCAAAGATGTTTATTTTGATGCCAACTGGACTTTCGTAAGCGATGCCACCAAAGCTATCGGTGACAGAGGCGGAAAACGTAGTGGAAAGGGGTCTCCGAAAAATCATAAAGATAGCTTGAGTACTGGTACAGCCATTGACCCAACAACGATTCCCACTTCTGTAACTACTTATATCAGTACAAATTATGCTGGTTATACAGTAGTAAAAGGTAGAACAAGAACCGTAAATGGTGTGACTTCAAATGAATTGATTATTAGTAATAGTACTGATTTAATTGTGCTGGTTTTTGATGCTAATTGGACATTTATTAGCGAACAGTTGAAATCAAAAGGCTCAGAAAAAGGGGGAACTACTATCGACATCAGTACCATTCCTGCCGTAGCCACTACTTATATCACTACCAATTATGCGGGTTATTCTATCAGCAGTGCCGTGAGCAGAACCAGAAATGGAGTAGTTTCTTATGAAGTAACCATTTCAGATGGCACTACTAAAAAGAGAATCATTTTTGATGCTAATTGGGCTTTTGTAAACGAACAAGTAAAAAAACATTAATTTTTACAGCCTTCGAGCAACACATTTTCTAAAACAATTGTCTTTATAATATAAAACCCCTTTTCCGTATATGAATACTTCGGTTTTTGACACAATTCAAGGTTTTCTAAGCAAAACTTTTTATGTAAATCCTCAAAGAGTAAAACCATACACACGTATCTACGAAGACTTGAAGCTAAGTCAAATGGAATTTCTTGAAATGGTAATGATTGTGGAAAACGAGTTTCATGTGCAATTAGCCGACGGAGAATTGGGCAACTGTAAAAAAATTAATGACCTCGCAAGGATGACCGAGCGAGCTTTAGAAAGAATATGAGAGGTTTTTTTCATAGATGTAGAGTTTAAGTGAATTGGAAACGCCATAAAAAACATTTTTATGGCGTTTTTTGTATTTTGTCCAATCCCTATAATTTGTACTTCAACGCTAAATTCACAATTGCTCCTTCTTGTGGTGCCCAAATGGGTTTGAATGAAGGATTTTGTAAAGTACCTGTTACTACTTTTTCAAAATCTGATTGCTTGATGTTCAGTACGTTTTCAGCATTTAAAACTAAACTAAGGTGGCTTCCAAACTTACGTTCAATGGCTGCTGCCCAAAATGAATAGTTTTTTACTTTTTGGTTATCGTATAAATATTGACTTCCCACAAAACTACTTTCTATACCAAATCGCCATTTGTTTTCGACGCTGTACGCTAATGTCAACGAAAATTTGTTTTGCGGACTAAATGGCAAGTATGCCGTTTCGCCCGAGCCAGAACGTTTGGCAATTGTATGATTGTATCCTAAATAAAATTCAATCGCTTTGTACTCCATGCGTAAATAAGTGTCTGTTCCGATGCTGTTTACGTCGTAAGTTGCATTGGTCAGGCGTGTACGTGAACTTTGATTATCGACAGCCGTTGCAACAATCGGATTACTAATGTTGGTATAATAAAACGCTTGGTCGAGTTGAATAGAAAAATCTTCACCAATATGCGTCGAATACGCAATGTCAATATTACTTCCTATCGAATGTTCTGATTTAATGTCAGTTCCCAAAGGCAAAAGATTCCAGTAATTTACACTCGTGATACTATTGGCTGGCGTTTGATTGGCAAAAACATTGGGTGTTTTATAGCCAGTTCCTACACTCCAACGGATAGTAAAATGCTCGGAAGGCTTGGTCATCAATGAAATTCTTGGTAAAACAAAAGTGCCAAAAACATTATGTTTGTCGATGCGTAAACCTGTTTGTAAGGAAAGTTTTGAAAGTAATTGCCAGTCGTCTTGCACAAAAAAACCAAGCGTATAGTACTGATAACTGACCAAGGCTGTACTGTCGATTTGGGGTTTCTTGAAATGTTCTAAAGTGAAATTTCCACCAATAACAATTTTGTGTTTTTCGGTACTGATAAAATCAGAAACTTCTGTGTAAGACGAAGTTTGATTGGCTTTAAAGAATTTACTTTGTTCGGTAAAGTTTCTATTAAACTGACTAATTGCTCCTTTTATCGTAAAAGAATTGTTGTCTGAAAAAGCATGATTGAAGTTATAGTCAACCGTATGTCTTTCAAAATCGTTGGCCGAAACAAAGAGTGGGCCATTGTTATTTTCTTGATTTACAGCATCAACTACACCACCTGCTCTTTTTTCAGTAATGAACGAATAACCAAGATTTACTTTACTTTTTTCGGAAATGCCATAAAAAAAGCGTGGATGAAATGAAAATTGCTTGATTAGCGGACTATCCGAAAAACCGTCACTATTGACATCTACGGCTTTTTGGTCGGTTAAGCCAGCAAAGAGTGTCATACCGAATTTGCCAAATTTTTGGGCATAATAAGTATTCAAATTACTTTCTTTCAAATTACTTCTGTTCAATACTGCCGTAATTTCTGGACTTGCAGAAGTAGGCGTTTTTGAAACAATATTAATCATTCCACCAATAGCTCCGCCGCCATAGAGCGTAGAAACCGAGCCTTTTACTACTTCTACTTGTCGTAAATCCAAAGGTGGAATTTGTAAAACGCCCAAATTCCCCGAAAAACCTTCAAAAAGAGGAATCCCATCTCTCAAGATTTGGGTGTATTTGGCATCCAAACCTTGCATTCTAATCGCTTGGTTTCCGTTTATTGGTGAGGTTTTTTGAATATGAATAATTGAAATATCGCCCAAAATACTGGCTACATTTCCGGGTACAACGGCACTTTCTTCGTCCATGTCTTCTTGCCCCAATACTTCTACCTTGATGGGTAAATCTTCAATTCGAGAGTTCGTCCGAGTCGCCGTTACCGTTACTTCTTCAAGGTCTTCTTCCGAAGGAACAAGTGCTACTACAAAGGGCTGTTGAGTTTGATTAATGGGCAAAGTGATGTCAAATTGCCTTTTTTCGTAGCCAATAAAACTTGCCTCAAAGGTCTGTTTGCCAGCCGAAAGGTTTTTGATTTGTGCCAACCCGTTGGCATCTGTAGAAGCTCCAATATTTTTTTGAGAACCCAGCAAACGGATACTTGCCCCAATAAGTACTTCGTTTTTGGTTGAATCTACTATTTTGAAGCTAATGCCAAGATTCTGTCCAAAAAGCTGGGATGATAACACCAAAAAGATTGATAGGAATAAAAGTTTTTGTTTCATAAGAGTAATTTTTGTCAAAACTATCAAATGAATTTGGAGGAAATTTGAAGACAATGCCTTTGACTTCAAAAAGGGGAATGTTTTTTACCACGATACCTCAAAGGTATGTTCGCTTGTTGCTGCGTTAAATTCATAGTGAAGCTTCAACGCATAACATTCAGCAATTTGTCTGACAATTGCCAAGCCCAAACCTGTGGATTCTGGATGATTGGGATGTTTTACAAAACGCTGGAATAATTGTTCTGAGGCAAAAGGTAATACTTCACCTTTGTTGCTAATTGTCAGCTTGTTATTTTGTAAAGTACAATGAATTGTTCCCTGTTTTTGGTTGTAACGAATAGCATTTTTTAATAAATTTCCAACCAAAATTTCAGCTAAATAAGGATTGATTGAAAGTACTTGATATGCTTGAATGTTTGTGAATATTGTAATTTCCCGATGTTCGGCAAAAGTTTGATAAGTATTCAAAAGGTTCTCCAAAAGCTTACTCATATCTACTTGTACCGCTTCCGAAAATTGATTGTTTTCAATTTTTGTCAAAAGCAATAAAGATTTGTTCAACTGTGAAATTTTTTGAAGTGCTTCGGTTGATTTTTGCAATTCCATTAAATCTTTTTCTGGCAGATTTTCAGACTGTAAAAGCGAGTCTAATGACAAGGAAATTACGGCAATAGGTGTTTGTATTTCGTGGGAAGCATTTTCAGTAAATTGCTTTTGTAAGCGAAATTGTTGACCAATGCGTTCGGTCATTTGTTGAAGTGTTTGGCTGAGTAAATTAAATTCTTCTGTCGATTCTTTTTCAAAAATAGTTTCAGATTGCTTACTGATTTGATAAGCCCGAAGCTTGTCGATGATGCGATAAAACGGCTTCCATAGTTGTCTATAAACCAAGAAGTTGAGCAGAAGCATCAAAAAAATAAGAACTAAAAAACACACTCCGACACCCACTGAAAGTTTAGTGGCGATTTCTTCAAACTCAGCATAAGGCTGTTTTACAGTTACTAAAAAATTATGATAAGGCGTAGCAATGGTAGTTTTTAATACTCTTATCGGCGTAGGTTCATGCAGCACTAAATCAATTTCAGTAGTATCTGTAAAAATGGGTTCTATATTGATATTTGGCGATACCATTTCTACATGCGGATTATCGTCAATATCAAGTAAGGAAATTTGGTTTTTAGGTAATTCTTTTAATTTGCTTTCGACCAATTCTAAATGTGAAACCAAAATCTCATCAATTTCATGAATCATTGATTTATGAATAAACCAATTCAGCGTAAATACGCCTGCAAAAGCGATAAAAAGTGATGCCAAGGATAGGTAAATGGCGGTTTTTATGGGAAGTCTCATGGTTTTTCAGTGAAAATATAACCTGCCCCGTAACGAGTTTTTACGTAATCTGGACAACCTTTTTCGATGAGTTTTTTGCGGAGGTTTTTGATATGAGTATAAATAAAATCATGCGAATCGGCTAAATCCATAGAATCGCCCCAAAGATGTTCAGCAATGATTGACTTTGACAAAATTCTATTTTTATTTGAAATAAAAAACAATAAAAGCTCGTACTCTTTCGCCGTAAGTTCTACGATTTCGTCATGAATGTTTACTTGTTGATTTTCGGGCGAGATACTTATTACATCGAAAGTGATTTTTGTTTTTCCATCAAACAATCTTCTTCTGAGAACAGACTTAATTCTGGCGTTGAGTTCTGCCAAGTGAAATGGCTTTGTGAGATAATCATCTGCCCCCAAATCCAGTCCAGTCAATCGGTCATCTAATGAGTTTTTGGCAGAAACAATGATGATTCCCACCGACTTATTTCGTTTCTTCAAATCTTGGATTATTGCTAAACCATTGCCATCGGGTAGAGTAATGTCAACGACCACACAGTCGTAATCATAGTCATTTACCTTTTCGAGAGCTTGCTGAAAAGTACTTGCCGATGAAACAATATTGCCTTCGTTTTCTAAAAACCGTTGCATCGAAGCCAGTAAGGAAGGTTCATCTTCAATAAGTAAAATTTTCATATTTAATGATTGATTTTGGCTACAAGATAGGGAATGATTTTGTAGAAAATCTGAATTGAATCGAGAATCCAAAATGATTTAGTAGAGCCAACAAAAAAACCTCGTAGGTATTAGCTACGAGGTTTTAGCATTTGATGTGTTAGTGTACCGTACTATTATAATTGCACAATACAAAGTTGATGAATATTCATGACAACTCAAATACGTATTTATACCTGTTTTGCAGAAAGTCGTACTTCAACGTAGTAAATGTATAAATACGCTCCTGCAAAATAAATGGTACGAAAGTCTATTTTTCCCTTTTTAAACTGAATTTTAGCATATTCAAGTAGCTTTTTGTACATAGCTTCATGTCAATTTGGCATTTTACTTTTACTTGGAACTGTATTTGCAAAGTCTATCAGCACAAAAATTAGATTTGTTTTAAGCTAAAAAATGACAAAATGACTATGCAAGAAAAAGGTAATATCTCGATTCATACCGAGAACATTTTCCCGATTATTAAAAAATTCCTTTATTCAGACCACGAAATTTTCCTTCGTGAGTTAGTGTCAAATGCCGTTGATGCTTCACAAAAAATTAAAAGATTAGCTTCAATTGGTGAGTATGCTGGTGAGTTGGGTGCATTGAAAGTGACAGTTTCTTTCGATAAAGAAGCCAAAATTATCACAATTTCTGATGCAGGTTTGGGGATGACTGCCGATGAAATTAAAAAATACATTAATCAAATTGCTTTTTCGGGTGCTACCGAATTCGTAGAAAAATACAAAGATAAAGGTGATGAAAAAGCCATTATCGGACACTTCGGTTTAGGTTTCTATTCTGCTTTCATGGTGGCAGAAAGAGTTGATATTATTTCAAAATCTTACCAAGAAGGTGCAGAAGCTGTAAAATGGACTTGCGATGGTTCAACTGAATTTGAAATCTCAGAGGCTACTCGTGAGGCTCGTGGTACTGACGTAATTCTTCATATTGCAGAAGATTCTTTAGAGTTTTTAGAAGAATTTAAAATCAAACAAATTCTTGATAAATACTGTAAATTCTTACCGATTGAGATTGAATTTCAAGAAAAAATCATCAATAATCCAACGCCAATTTGGGCAAAATCTCCTTCTGAATTAACAGACGAAGATTACCTTAAATTCTACGAAGAGCTTTATCCATTCTCGGAAAAACCTTTGTTTTGGATTCACTTGAATGTTGATTATCCTTTCAACTTGACGGGTATTTTGTACTTCCCGAAAGTGAAAAATGAATTACAGTTACAGCGTGAAAAAATTCAATTATACAGCCGTCAAGTATTTATTACCGACGAAGTAAAAGACGTTGTTCCTGAATTTTTGATGTTATTGCACGGGGTAATCGACTCGCCAGATATTCCTTTGAACGTTTCTCGTAGCTTCTTGCAGGCTGACAGCAACGTGAAGAAAATTAATTCTTACATTACGAAAAAAGTAGCGGATAAATTAGCCGAATTGTTCAAAGCTGACCGTAAAGGTTTTGAAGAGAAATTTGAGAATATCGGTCTTTTTGTGAAGTACGGAATGATTTCAGATGAAAAATTCTATGACCGTGCAAAAGATTACTGCTTGCTCCAAAACGTAGATGGCAAGTACTTTACCTTGAACGAATACGCAGAATTTGCACAGGAGAATCAAAAAGACAAAAATGATGACGTAGTTTACTTGTACGCAAGTGATGCAAAAGCCCAAGATAGCTTCATTCAGTCGGCAAAGAAACGTGGTTATGATGTCTTGAAATTAGATTCAGTGTTAGACAATCATTTCATCAATCAATTAGAGACAAAATTGGTAAAAACCAATTTAAAAAGAGTAGATGCTGATACCATTGAAAAACTAATTGACAAAGGTCTTGCCCTTGAAGTGGTACTTTCAGAAACTGAAAAAGAAACAGTGAAGAAAGTATTTGAAGAAGTGATTAACGATAAATCAAAAGTGGTAGCTTTAGAAGCAATGCCAGTGGACGAACTTCCTGCCATTATTACTCAAAACGAGTTTATGCGTAGAATGAGCGATATGGCACGTGTAGGCGGTGGCGGAATGGGAATGTTTGGGGCGATGCCAAACAATTATATTGTTTCGGTGAATGCCAACCACGCTTCTGTTGCTAAAATTCTTCAAACTACTGATGCAGAAGAGCAGAAAAAATTAGCAAAACAAGTATATGATTTGGCATTATTGTCGCAAAATATGCTTACAGGTGCTGATTTAACAGCCTTTATTCAAAGAACTGCTTTAGCATTGTAGGTTTTTTAGATGAAAGACACAAGAAGCAAGATAAATGACTTTAGGACTTTTGTTTTTAGCTTTTAAATGAAAGACTTTAGATTAAAAAACAACAAAGCCCATCCTGTAAAGAATGGGCTTTGTTGTTTTTTATTATTAATCGGTAAGATAAAATTCTTGTGTGTTAGCTCTTTTGTCTTTCTTCTTTTATCTTACCTCTTGTATCTTGATTCTTTAATCTTGATTCTTGTATCTTTCTTACTAAATCTAAAATTCTAAATATTGGTGCTTTACACCGATTTTCTGTATTTGTATTTAAAGAACAGAATAACCAATGAAAGCAACAATGTAATGGCATTTGCGGCAATTACCGGAACAGCGTTTGTGCTGATGCCATAGACTAACCAAAGTGTTACACCAAAAGTAAATAAAAGGAACATTGCTAATGAAATGTCTTTTGCAGATTTTGTTTTATAAATCTGAATTACTTGCGGCACAAATGCGATGGTAGTTAATACTCCTGCAAAATATCCTAAAGTTTCCATGATTGTATGTTTTAATTTCAAGACAAATATAACGGAAATGTTATATAAATAACTAATTTGAGGTTATTTTTCTTGAAAAAATACAATATTTTACATGGAGAGTAGTAAGATTTTCTTCAATGTTTAATCCTATAAAGGCATGATGTATTTTATCATGGGCTTTTTTAGAAATAAGTTAAACAAAAAGATACTTAGCATAGCACAAGCAATCCCACCGATAACGTCAATCACATAATGATGATTTGAGTAAACGGCTGAACACCAAATACCTACGCAGAAAAAGCTAAAACCGAAAGTAATCCATTTATTCTTTAGTTTCATGGCATAATACAGTACGATAAGTGGATACGCCGAATGTAAAGAAGGCATGGAAGCAAAAACGTTGGCATTGATTTGATACAAACCTTTGAAAATATCTTTTCCAACAATGGCATCGAAATACTTGAGATTTCCCATGTTTCCCATCATGTCAAAATTTTCGACAAAACCATACTCTGCCACATACCAAGGTGGAGCGGCTGGATAAATGTAAAAAAAACAAAAGCCCAGAAGGTTTACAAATAAGAAATTGTTGGCAAAAGAATAAACCAAGAGTTTATCTTTAATAAAAGCAAAAACGCCAAACAAAAACGGTACGGGAATCCAGTTGATATAGAAAAAACCTGAAAGAAAATCAAAAATTGGTTTGTGGTATTTGCTTAGGTATTCGTTCAAGCTGATTTTTACACCGTTGTCGTAAATACCAAAAAGATACTTATCAAGATTATAAACTTCCTGAATATGTACGTGATTGACGGTATAGTTTGGCACTAAACGCATAGAGTCGTAGAAAACCCAAAAGATAGCAAAAGGAAACATCGACTTACAAAAACTACGAGTAACTCTGTTGAAATAATACAGAGAAACCACCAAGTAAAATAATATCCAATGCTCTACTCTGAACTGAACTACGCCAAAAAACCAACCGAAATAAGCTGCCGCAATACTTAGACTGAGAATAGTGTTGTCGATGGTAAACCGTTTAAAATCTTTATTTTCTTCAATGGCCCAGAAGCCTTCAAAATTAAATTTGTCTTTAAAACTCATAATGTTGATTGATGTGGTAGCTTTTAATGGCAGAAAAATACTTTTCTCGAAATTAGAGAACAAAGGTATTTCAAAATCATCAATAAAAACGAAATGGCGACATTATTGCCATAAATTTACTTTAATCGCTAAGGTTTGAAGGGTTGACAAAAGTTTATCACTGAGAAAAATCATTGTTTGTGAGTATCTACAAACGTATTTTGCTACTCATAATGAGCTTTTTGTGGCGAATCAATTGATTTATTATCGCTTAAATTTTATTAGCTTTGAAGCATTAACCAAAAATAATCATGAAAAAAATATCATTGTCGTACTTATCATTTTGTAAAATATCCCTTTCACTTTGTGTCGGAGTACTTTTTGTAGCTTGTAGTTCAAAAAGCACACAGGAAACAAAAAGTGCTGATTCTGTAGTAAATACTCCACAAACTATTGTTGCAAACACTACGCCAGTGGCTGAACAATTGTATTTAGAGGACGTACTTGCTTGCGAAAACTTTGAAGGACTCGTAAAAAAATATGGTGCTGAAAATTTGAAAAAAGAAGTAACCATCGAAACAGGTGAAGGACAATTTAAAGTAACAAAATTATTTCCTGACACCGAGAAGGAAGTAGAAATTTACTGGAAAGATGGCAAAGCATATCAGCAAATTCAAGATGCTTTGGTAAGAGTACATGAAACTGCCGATAAAAAAATGAGTTTTAATTCGCCGTGGAATGCCAAAGAAGCGGGTGTTCGTCTGGGAATGCCTTTATCAGAAGTAGTACAATTGAACGGAAAAACATTTACGATTTCGGGCTTTGGCTGGGATTTGGGAGGAAGCGTTGTGAGTTGGGAAGGAGGGAAGTTGGCAAGTAAAAACCTTATGGTTGGTTTTAATGATTATTCGGACAATAACGGAGGATTGAGTAGTGAAGCATTCGCTGCTATTTCTGGCGAGATGGAGTTTGATGTGGTGCATCCATCAATTAAGCAATTAAATCCAATTGTCGATAAACTTTCAGTTTTCAAGAAACCAGAAATCACAAAAGATTTAGGACAAAAAATGGTAAAAGAAGTAGAAGCGAAGCAGGTGAAGAAATAGCCTTTGGCTGTAAGCTTTGAGCTATGAGCTTTGAGCTTTTTTATACTTGAATAAAAAAGCTCAAAGCTCAAGGCTCAAAGCTCAAGGCTCAAAGCTCAAGGCTCAAAGCTCAAGGCTCAAAGCTCAAGGCTCAAAGCTCAAGGCTCAAAGCTCAAGGCTCAAAGCTCAAGGCTCAAAGCTCAAAGCTCAAAGCTCAAAGCTCAAAGCTCAAGGCTCAAAGCTCAAGGCTCAAAGCTCAAAGCTCAAGGCTCAAAGCTCAAGGCTCAAAGCTCAAGGCTCAAAGCTCAAAGCTCAAAGCTATTTCAGCTTTTCATTCTCCAAATGCCGAGTAGCATCTCTCTTTGTTTTTTTATCTAAATTCTTCTGTAAAGCCTCTGTCAGATTTACGCCTGTTTGGTTTGCCAGACAAATCAATACAAATAGCACATCCGCCATTTCGTCGCCCAAGTCTTTTGCTTTATCTGATTCTTTTTCAGACTGTTCTCCGTATCGGCGGGCAATGATTCTGGCTACTTCGCCTACCTCTTCCGTAAGCATTGCCATATTGGTTAGTTCATTGAAATAACGAACGCCAATGGTTTTTATCCAGTTATCAACCGTAAGTTGAGCTTCTTCTATTGTCATTTTTGATGAATGGTTTTCTTGAAATAACTACCCATAAAGCCACCAAACAAACAAGGAAGTGGCGAAATATAAGTAGAAAATTGATTGATATTTGGGTGTTTGGCTTCGTAGCCTATCAATTGGGCAATGAAAAATCCTGCGAAAATCCCGATTGTCAATTGTATAGCCGAAATCCAACCTTTTTGTGGTTGTAAATATCCCAAACCTATTGCAGAAATTAAAATAGCAAATAGCGGTAAATGCACAACATCGGCATTGAGATTGATTGCCAGAATAAGCACAGTAGCCAAAAGTGCCAAAATACTATTGCGTAACATAAGAACTGATTTTAGATTTTATTTTTTGAATCAATGAGTATCGTTACGGGGCCATCGTTTACCAATGAGACTTTCATATCTGCCCCAAATTCTCCCGTTTGAATTGCTTGACCTAAATCTTTTTGTAATTGTTGAATCATACTTTCGTACAAAGGAATCGCAATTTCAGGACGAGCCGCTTCGATAAAACTCGGACGATTCCCTTTTTTGGTACTTGCGTGTAAGGTAAATTGACTAATCAGTAAAATATTGCCATTCACTGATTTTAAATCAAGATTCATTTTGCCGTCTTCATCCGAAAAAATTCGCATTCCAACAATTTTCTTAGAAAGCCATTCTACATCTTCTTGCGTATCGTGATGAGTAATTCCTAATAAAATTAAAAAACCCGTTTGGATTGCTCCTTTTATATTTCCTTCAATCGAAACCGAAGCTTCTGAAACTCTTTGTATGACTGCAATCATTTTAAAAATTATGAGTGATGAATTATGAATTATGTTCATATTTCGATTTAAAAACTGCTTACCAGTATTTTAAACTAAATATTGTTTCACTCGATTAATTACTTACATCAATAAATAAACAATTAATAGATAAACGCCATAGCCCAATAAATCGTTGGTAGTAGTAATAAATGGCCCAGACGCTATGGCTGGATTGATGTCTAATTTATTCAAAACCAATGGCGTTATTGTTCCCATAAAGGAAGCTAAAAGTACTACCGTAAACAGCGATAACGATACTGTCAGCGATAAATCTACATTTGCTCCATCCACAGCCAACGAACCTAAAAAGGCGACTATCCCTGCTAAAATGGCATTCAGTAAAGCTACTTTTAAAACTTTCAATAAACGTTCGCTTAAAGGAATGTTTATACCAGATTTATCCGCCAAACTTTGTACAATCAGCGATGAAGACTGAATCCCCACATTTCCACCCGTTGAACCAATCAAAGGAATAAAAGCGGAAACTGCGGCGGTGATTTCGATGATATTACCCAAACTTGCAATCAGTTTTGCCGCCAAAAAGCTACCAAACATTCCGATAATCAACCAAGGCAAACGTGAACGAACCAAACGCCAAACGCTATCGTCTTCTTCTACATCTTCCGAAATACCCGTCATCGCCTGAACGTCTTCTTGTGCTTGTTCGGTAATAAAATCGACCACGTCGTCAATTGTGATTCTTCCCAACAATCGCCCTTGAATATTTACTACTGGCACGGCATCTAAATCGTACTTTTGCATCACGTCGGCTACTTCTTCGCCTTTTGCTGTCGTTTTTACCGAAACAATATCTTCGTCATAAATATCTGCTACCTTCGAGCCACGCTTTGCCAAAATGATTTTCTTGAGTGATACTCTTCCCAATAAAATACTTTCGTCGTCCACTACATACACGGCATACACATTTTCAACATCTTCGGCTTGCCTTCTGATTTCCTCAATACATTCCGTAACCGACTGTTTGATATTGATTTTGATTAACTCTTTTTGCATCAAACCGCCCGCAGAATCTTCTTCGTAGTGCATCAAATCATTCACAAAACGAGCTTGCTCACGGTCTTTCAACAAACCAATAATATCTTCTGAAATCTCTTTAGGTTGTTCGTTCAGAATATCAACGGCATCATCAGAATCCAATAAATCTACGTACTCAGCAATTTCTTTTGAAGTAAAATTCTTCAAAAACTTCTTGCGGTCGTCGGGGTCGAGGTTGGTAATAATTTCCGCTCCCAATTTTTTATCCAACAAGCTCACCAAATAATGTGCTTCTTCTCCATTCAATTCATAGAGAATATTGGTAATATCTGCTGGGTACAAATCTTCCATTTCAGCCACGATAAACGCTTGGTTTTGTTCGCTGATGGCAATTTGTAATTTTTCAAGATATTCCTTTGTTAGTTCAAAGGGAGTCAGTTCAAAGGGTTGTTGATTATTGGTTTCCATGCGTTGTTGATTGCCCGCAAAAGGCTATTAATATAAGAGGCTTTCGATGCTATTCGATAATCGGGCTGTGTTCTGCCGAAAGTCTGGTCAATTCAAGGAAATCACCCACAGACAACTGTTCTGCACGCTTATTTAAGTAGGGGTTTTCGGGTAATTGTAAGGCTCTGAGTGCATTTCTCAAAGTCTTTCTTCGCTGATTAAAACCCATTTTTACAATGGCTTTAAACTTACTTTCCGATACTCCTAAGTCTGTTACATTATTTCTTTTCAAGCGAATAACACCAGAATTTACTTTTGGTGGCGGTGAAAATACTTCTGGTCCTAATGAAAAACAATATTCAATATCATAAAATGCTTGGAGTAAAACACTTAGAATGCCATAGTCTTTATTACCCGGTTTTGAGGCAATTCTTACGGCTACTTCTTTCTGAAACATTCCTGATATTTCGGGTATAAAGTCTTTATAATCAAGTACTTTAAATAAAATTTGAGATGAAATATTGTAAGGAAAATTTCCGACGATTCCGAATTTTTTCCCTTCAAAAAAAGTAGATAAATCTAAATGTAAAAAGTCGGCTGAATGAATTCTGCCATGCAAAGCTGGGTAATGAATATTGAGGTACTCTACCGACTCACGGTCGAGTTCTACTACCGAAGTTGTGTATTCTTTATGTTGTAATAAAAATTGCGTGAGTACGCCCATGCCCGGCCCGATTTCAAGTACTTGGTCGTAGCCACCGTGTCCAGACATCAACTCTACTATCTTTTGTGCTGCTTCAAGGTCTCTTAGAAAATGTTGTCCTAAACTTTTTTTAGCTCTTACGTCTTTCAAGGTTTCTTTTGTTAATTAAGATTGAATTAATAAAATCAGTGTAATCAAATGATTTTATTCCTTAAAATTACGCTGTTTTTTGTACTTTTAAGATAAAATTACGGTAAAATAGCAAAGGAAAATAACCAAGAACAAATAACTATGCGTTGGTCTCATAAAACAAAAGAAGAATTAATCATTGAAATTCGCCACCTTAAAAAAGAATTGAGAGTTTTAGAAGCTAATGAACGTGCAGGCGAAATGCCTCTTTCGATGGCCTCTGAATTGGAAAAAGCGGTTGAAAATTTGAATCTGGTGGGAATGGTGATGGAAGACAATGGAACGATTGTTTACTGTAATGCTTTTGCTGTCAAAATGTTAGGTTACCAGCCCGACGAACTAATCGGGAAAAACTTTTTTGAAATTTTAGTACCTTTAGAAGAACGAGAACAAAGAATTTCGTCTTTCAAAGAGGCAATGGATAAAGGTGGTTTGTTCGACCAAAAAGAGAGAACGATGCTCACCAAGTCTGGACAAGTACGCTATGTTGAACTAAATTCTACAATTTTCAACGATGCTGGCGAAGAACTTCGCTATTTAACCATCATTGGTGAAGACGTAACCGAGCGAAGAAGAGTTGCAGACGCTTTGGCGAAATCAAATGCTCAGTTACAAGACTTAATCAGTAACACTACCGACTTAATTCAAATCATCAGTATTTCAGGGCGTTTTTTGTATGTCAATAAATCGTGGTTAGAAACCATGGGTTATCATTCCGACGAACTTCCTGCACTACGCTTGAAAGACGTACTGCATCCAGATTTTGCCAATGATGCTTTGCAAAAATTTGAACGAGTAAAAAATGGAGAAAAAATTCCTGATTTTGAAGTAGTTTTTAGAAGAAAAGACGGACGAAGATTGTACTTGGCGGGTTCAGTAAACTGTCGTTTCGAGAAAGAAGTACCAACGGCTTTTCGTTGTATTTTTCATAACTCAACTGCCAAAGTACGTGCTGAACGTGCTTCAAAATTATACTCAAGTATTGCCCAAGCCACGATTCGTTCTACCAATCTCGATGATTTATACGTCAACATTCATAAAGAACTTGGTGAAGTAATCGACGTTAAAAACTTCTTTATTGCCCAATACGATTCTGATAAATCCTTTTTGTATTTCCCGTATTATGTAGATGAGTACTTTGACAGTAGAGTAAACTTTACTAAGCGAAAGCTTGGAAACGGACTTACGGAGTATGCCATTGCAGCCAATCGTCCTTTGATTCTTAGAGATGAAGATATTTTTAAATTGGCAGAAGAAAAAACAATTTATCTCTACGGCGTTGTACCCAAAGTAATGATTTGCGTGCCTTTACGAATTGGAAACAGAGTAACGGGAATCATCGGTTTGAAGTCTTACGAACGTCAAAATAAGTACGAACAAAGAGATTTAGAATTATTAGATTTTATTTCTGGACAAGTAGCTTTGGCAATTGCCCGAAAACAAGCCGAAGATATTTTGGCAAGAGAAACCGCCCGATTGAATGCCATCATCGAAGGTAGCTCGCACTTAATGTGGTCGGTAAACCGTAAAATGTTATTGACTTCATTCAATAAAGAATATGCTCAATTGATTGAAAACCAGTTAGGAATGAAGCCACAGTTGATGTTGAGTACTGAAAAAGTTGGTTTTAGAATGGTTTCGGCGGCTGATAGAAGAGTTTTAGAAGAAAAATACAAAGCTGCTTTTCAAGGGCAACAACAGCATTTTGAAGTAAAACTGGATTCAGATACGGGCGATTCCAACTGGATTGAGATTTATTTGAATCCAATTTTTCTTAATAATGGTATGATTGAGGAGGTTTCGGGGATTGGACGAGATATTACGGATTTAAAAAAATACCAGCAAGACATAGTAAAAGCCAAAGAAGAAGCCGAACGTTCGTTGAAAGTAAAAGAAAGATTTTTGGCAAATATGAGCCACGAAATCAGAACGCCAATGAATGGAGTAATCGGGATGATTGATTTATTGAATGATACTGCTTTGGATGTTGAACAGAAAGACTACGTGCAAACTATCAAGAAATCATCTGAAACGTTATTACATATTTTGAATGATATTCTGGATTTGGCAAAAATTGAAGCTGGAAAAATGGCTCTGCACGAAGCTCCTTTGGTTTTCAAAGATGTTTTCGACCGTTTGCAGGCACTTTTCTCGCAAATTGCAGCCAATAAAGGCAACAGAATTATCTGCGAATTTGGCGAAAATCTACCGCAGTTTGTCATTGCCGACGAAACTCGTCTTTTACAAATTTTATCGAACCTTACTTCTAATGCCTTGAAATTTACCGAAAATGGAACGGTAAATATTAAAGTAAATCTGGTAGAAAAAAGAGGAAAGTTCAACAGAATTAAAGTAGAAATCAAAGATTCTGGCATTGGTATTACCGAAGAAAACTTAAAAATGCTCTTCAATGCTTTCCAACAAGTAGATAATTCTACCAAAAAATCTTTTGGAGGTACAGGCTTAGGTTTAGCTATTTCCAAAGAATTGTGTCGCTTGATGAAAGGAGAAATTGGCGTTCACTCCGACTGGGGCAAAGGTTCTACTTTCTGGTTTATCATCGAAATTAAGCAAACTGACATTAGCCCAATGATGGCTAAAAAAGAAGATGCAGAATTTCAGGTAGTTGGACATTTCAAAGATATTACGCCATACATCCTATTAGTTGACGACAACGCTACCAACCGAAAAGTAGCCAGCGAAATTATGCGAAAAGCAGGCTGTGAAGTAGTAACTGCCGACTCAGGAAAGAAGGCAATTAGTTTGGTGGAAGAGTCGCTTTCGAGTCGTCCGTTCCAAGTAATTTTTATGGATATTCAAATGCCAGAAATGGACGGCGTAGAAACCACACAAAATTTAAGAGAACTATCAGACAATCTACCGCCAATTATCGCCATGACGGCCTATGCCATGAAGGAAGATAGAGACCGTTTCTTGGCGAATGGCATGAACGATTATGTTCCAAAACCAATTCGAGCAGAAATTTTGGTTAGAAAAGTACGTGAGTGGATTGAAAAGAAAGTAGAAAGTAAGCCAATCAAGAAATCGAATAGAATAAAATCGGAAGTTCAACAGGGAATTATCAGAAAAGAAGAAGAAGTAACGGCGGCAAATCTGACGGAATCTATCAGACAACAACTCAAGGTTTTACCTGTACTTGATGATGAAATTATAAAACAACTTGCCAGTAGTGTAGGCGACGATATGAGTTTTGTGAGTTCGATTTTAGAAGGTTTTGAAGAAGAAGCAACCGACCAAATTCATAAAGCCATTGAAGGTTTCCATGCCAGTAATTGTAAACAAGTACAAAGTGAATTACATACTTTGAAGGGAAATTCGGGTACTCTGGGAGCAGCCCGATTGCATGAAATTACCAGAATCATCGAAGAAAAAGCAAAACATTGTGATTTTAAATACTTTGAACAAGAAGTGGTGATTTTGCAAGAAGAATTTGAGGCCTTCAAACTTGCGTATAAACAACTTTAGAATACCATTAACAAATTATAAATTTCATCATCACAACATTACAATTTAACAAATCAATCTATTATGCGTATAACAACTCGTATTCAATTAATGCTTATGATGTTCCTTATGTTTAGCACATGGGGAGCATGGTATGGACAAATGGGCAAGTACCTTTTTACATCTCTTCATGCCAGTGGCGACCAAATAGGAAGTGCTTATGCTACTTTTTCTATCGCTTCTATTGTTGCACCATTTTTCGTAGGCTTAATTGCTGACCGTTACTTTGCAGCTCAGAAAGTAATGGCTGTACTCAATCTAATCGGAGCGGTAATTTTATACTTTTTGATTCAGACAAAAGACCCAGAT
Organism: Arcicella rigui; assembly: GCF_034929435.1. NCBI lineage: Bacteria > Pseudomonadati > Bacteroidota > Cytophagia > Cytophagales > Flectobacillaceae > Arcicella > Arcicella rigui. Next base: position 91,341 of record NZ_JAYFUM010000011.1, on the reverse strand, counting down.
ACTTTTTTCTGGTATATTTTAGCTTATACATTGACTTTTGCTCCTAATTTGGCTTTGTCGAATGCTATTGCCATGAATCAAATGCAAGACCCAAGTAAAGAATTTCCAGCGATTCGTGTAATTGGTACTGTGGCTTGGATTGTTATTACAAATATTATTGGTGCTTACGGATTTGGTGATAAAGTAACCATTTTTCAATTAGCTATGTTTACGTCTGTGGCTTGGGGAATTTATGCTTTTACTTTGCCTAATACTCCACCAAAAGCTACTGGTAAAGCAACGGTTGCACAAATTTTAGGTACAGACTCTTTTGTACTTTTTAAAGATAGTTCTTTTTTGATTTTCTTTATTTCATCTGTTTTGGTATGTATTCCACTGGCATTTTATTATGCTCATGCCAATCTGTCGTTGACGGAATCACACATGACGAATGTTGAAAATAAAATGTCACTGGGGCAAGTATCTGAGGTATTGTTTATGCTTTTAATTCCTTTTGCATTGCAGAAATTTGGCATCAAGAAAATGCTTATTGTAGGGCTTATTGCTTGGATAATTCGTTTTGTATGTTTTGGTTATGGCGATGGTATTTCTTCTGAATGGATGTTGTATTTGGCTATTGTTCTACACGGAGTTTGTTATGACTTTTTCTTTGTAACTGGGCAAATTTATACAGATAACAAAGCAGGAGAGAAAATTAAAAATTCAGCACAAGGCTTAATTACTTTGGCAACTTATGGGATAGGTATGGGAATTGGCTCGCTTCTTTCTGGAAAAGTTCTATCAAATTACACGAATGGCGAAGTGCATGACTGGACTTCTGTGTGGATGGTTCCTGCTGGAATTGCTGCCGTTGTTTTGGTATTATTTGTGGTATTCTTTCATGATAAAAAGCAAGCAACCGCATAATAGATTTGCGTATAACACCAACGGTTTTATGAACTGTTCATCATAAATAAGTCATTATCAGCCTATAAAAAGCTTACCTAAAGGTATTTTAGCAATTTTTCATTAAAATAGACCTATTTACTTGTAGTGTATATATAAGTAAATAGGTCTATCATAAGCAAACATTGTTAGATAGCGTTTTGGGTAAGCTTTTTTAGGTAAAATATACTAAATGAATGAAGAAATTCATTCTCTATTTAGCTGAATTATTTTGCTGGGATTTATTTTTTCGTTCAACATCTTCTACGATTTTCTCCATTAATTCGGTCAGTCGTAAATCAGAAGAGCGAAGTTTAAAAACATTATCCATCAACCTTGCACCCTTTAGGCTGTCGTATTCAGGGGCAATCAGGATAATTCTTTGTCTCCAGTTGTTCGGTAGAGAGTCTTTACAAGCCTTAATCCGATTTTTAAGTATTTCGGACGTTTTTTTTAGGTCGTTTAGTGGCATATACTTACAAAGCGTTTATATTTGTAGCCTAACAAAAAATGTTATACATTTTTTGTTATACAATGGCTCAAATTTGATGGTTAGTTATAGAATATTAACAATACAAAACTATAATTATATGAGTATAACTCAAAATCAACAAGCATAAAAAATTTAACTAAATTAATTATTAAACACACACTGAGATATTATGAAAAGAATTGAAGACAGAATTAGAGTATTAATTGTTGAAAGAGGGCTTACTCTTCTTCAGCTTGCAAATCAGTCAAACATTACTGAGGCTACTCTGCATGCGATTTTGAACAGAAATGATGCCAAGTATTCACAGCTTAAACGTATAGCTGATACTTTAAATGTTAGAGTTGCTTATTTGACTGGCGAAACAGATATTCCGTCTATGTCGGTTGTACAAGAATCAGAAGCAGGCTACGTTGCTTTGAAAGCAGATGATGTAATTGCCATGCAAAAGCAAATTATTGAACTTCAAAACAGACTTTTACAGTACAATCACAATCAGTAAATGTTATTATCGGTTGAAACGCTCTTTTAACCTAAGTAGTGGGGTTTCAATAAAACGGAATGACAACTCACAAACAAGAATAGTTAAGCCTATTACTAAAACATATAAAAGTCCATTGAATACAGGAAGGCTTAAAGATGTTCCCCACAGATAATGTATTGCATTAATACAAAATACAATAATGGCGGGATGATAAATATAAATACCGTAGGAAATCTTTCCTAAATAATGAATAATTGGCGTTTCAAGGTTGATAATTGTTTGTGGGTTTACGGCTACATTCATGATAAAATAACAGAAGAAAAAACCATGAAATTCTAAATTAAAGCCCGGTAAATAAAAATTTGTTCCTATCAACAACGCCAGTACTGAATACACAATTACTTGAGTACTTTTCTTGAATAAAAAATTTAAGATTTTTTCTTGCTTTGAAAATACCAAATATGCTCCAACACCACCAATCACCATCGTTAAAATCCTGAATTGACTAAAAAATAGTGCTAAACCATCGTAGATACTTTGTTTTGTTGTAGCTGGTAAGTCACTGACTTTTAGAAGATAGTACGATGCCGAACCCACAACGAGTAAAAATACAAGTACTACTTTGATAAATGCTTGAAAAGGATTTTTTCGCTTGATAATCCACGGCCAGATAGCATAAAATTGTTCTTCAATGCCTATCGACCAAGTTTGAGCACACAAGTAAGGTGACCTAAAGAAAACGAAACCAAAATTGGGTAGAAAAAGTAAGAAAAATGTAAGTCTTTTATAAAAGTTGGAATCATAGTAAAAGTCGTCTCGTTGTGGGTCTCTGAAAAGGGGAATTTCTGGAAAGACAAAAAAGCCCAAAATGACAATGATAAAGTATAATGGCCAAATTCTGAGGATACGTCGAATATAAAAATTCTTAGTGGAAATTTCGCCTCTACGGCTTTTTTCACTTAATAATAAGTACGTAATCAAGAACCCACTTAATACAAAAAACAAACCTACGCCTAATTTTCCCATATTTTTTATGACGAAAAATGTGTAGATATTGTCTATTTCCATCATGTATTTTACTTGTTCGGTATGGTGTATAAGTACAGAAAAAGCTGCAATAAAGCGAACTCCATTGAGGTTAGGAAAGTAAACAGACTGATGAGTATTTTGCATTACAGAATTGCGATTTAGTAATAATGGGTGTTGTTGAATAAATCAAAAGAAAGTATAGGTAGCATATCTATACTTTCTTTTTTACATCAGGTTTATTTTTCAATTCGATAAATAAACCATGTTTCATTATGGTTGTGCGAAGGATTCAAGACATAAGCAATGTTATCAATAAAACTTGGCTCTATGTCTGTTTCATGTTTTAGTTTCGGAAATACTTTCTTCATTAGCTCCAATCTTGCTTCTAAATCCGAATTTCCGACCATGATTAAGTAATTGGGATATATTTTTTTGCCAGTTTTCAGCTCATTAGGCAAATCTGCCAATTTTTCGGGCGTATCAATTTCGTAATAATCCAAACGTTTGTGTAAGTAAAAGAGTGCTACGGGCTGTGAAGCTTGGAAATTTTGAATGACAAAGTTTTTCAAATCTCCTTTTTCTCTAAAATAGTTCATACTTTCTACTCTCGAACGCTTGGTGTATGTTACCGAAAGCACGCAAAGTAAAATAGTATTAAGTACGATAAACCAAGAAACTAAAAAATTGGTAGTTTTTCTAAACCATTTTTTATCTTGAAATGCTTCATAAATATCTCTAAAACCAATTACACCCAGTATCAAAATAAAGGGGACAAACGGTAAAATAAAGCGTTCTTGTTTGTTGGGATAATAAGAGTGAAAAACAAAGAAAAACAAGGAAGCCAAAAACAACATTCTTCTGTTTGGCGACTGTGTAAAGGTTTTGAAGTAACCTACAAAAAACATTAACGACGGAAAAGCCAACAACAAACCCGCAATTGTACCAATATAACGATGCCAAGGTCCGTTGGGGTAAATTTCAATATTTTTTGAGTTGGCATTAAAAGTAAAGTAAGCTTTGATTGAAGCAATAGGATTTCCCCAATAAACGTAATCAAAAAGTCCTTGAGTCAGGAAATAAAAACCTATAAATGCCAAACCAAAAAGAATTGCCTTTTGCCAATTTGCTTTACTGAGAAGCCAAAAAAGTCCAACACTAAATGGAACAAAAATGATTTGATAACGAAAAACGAAGGAAATTACAAACCACCAAGCAGCTAAAAGAACCGATTTTTGGTCTAAAGGTTTCTTAACTGCAAAATAGCAACCCATTAATAAGGGCGGAATACATACAAATTCACGAAGATTGCGAACCGACATAAACGGGAATACCCAAAAAGTTGCTAATAATAAGGCTACAATTTTAGCATCGTTCGTGCGATTACTTAGGCGTTCTGTAAGTTTATAACCATAATAAATACTTAGCAGGGAAAATAATCCATTAAAAACCCGAGCAAAAAACATTTTTGTCTCTGGATTATAACTGCCAAACCACTCGCAAACCCCGAAAATAATATAATGAATGTAAGGATAAATCAAGCTGAATAGATAGGCTTCGCCATTTACCAAAAAGTCTTTTGTGAATGGCGAATCTATTTTATCTAATAGGTTCTGAGCCATCTCCACTACTTCATAATGGTCGTCAGTAAAAGCATATCCTTTAGAAAAAACTATCGCCAAAAGCCTAAAAAAAAGACCAATGAATATGATTTTCTTGAGATTTAAAGAATCTAAGTATTTTTGCATGAAGATATTTACTAATAATTATTCAGTAAAATTAGGTAATTTTCAAGGCAAAAAGAAGTATTGGCTAAGTGTCTAACAGAATTCTGAAAGTTGTTCCCTTATTCAGTTCAGAGTGTTTTACGAATAATTTACCATCGTGGTAATTTTCTACAATTCTTTTTGCCAAAGTAAGCCCCAAGCCCCAACCACGCTTTTTGGTACTGAATCCTGGTGTAAATACCTTGCTAAGATTTTGTTTAGAAATTCCTTTGCCTGAGTCGCTGATGTCGATGGCAATCTTATTATTTTTGGTTTCACTCAAGGTAATTTTAAGCGAGCCAACGCCACTCATAGCATCTACGGCATTTTTACAAATGTTTTCAATCACCCATTCAAATAAGTAACGATTGAGTTTAACGGTATGATTAACAGTGAGTTGATTGTCGAACGAGAAAGCAATTTTCTTTGAAATTCTTTTTTGTAGGTACGACATAAAAGTTTCTATCGTCTCAATAATATTCTCTTCTTTCAAGACAGGTATCGAGCCAATATTCGAGAAACGAGTTGTGATGGTATCTAAACGGGCAACATCTTTTTCTAACTCTTTTACAATTTCGGGGTCGTAACTGGGGTCACTTTTAAAGTATTCGACCCAAGCGGTAAGCGACGAAAGAGGCGTTCCCAACTGGTGTGCTGTTTCTTTTGCTAAACCAACCCAAACCTGATTTTGCTCTGAACGACGTGACGCATCAAAAAATAAATAAGCTGCCAAACCAAAAATCAACACAAAAACTAATTGAAAAAGAGGATAATATCGTAGTAAATTCAATAAACGTGAGTTTCCATAATAAATATATTCTTTGTGAAACTCCATATCTAATTCAATAGGCTCGTTTTCATCTTGCATAATTTCTGCTAATTTCTGCCGCAAAAGTATTTGCTGGTCGTGGTAGCTGAGGTTACGAGGCATTTCGATATTTTTTGAAGAAAGATGTCCGTTGCCATCTTTTAAAATCATCGGAATCGTATTATTCTCATTTGACTTTTTGATTTTTTCAAGAAAAAAATTTACATCTTGACTAAGGTCGCTGGTCATGGCATAGTTGAGTGATTCTGCAAAAAGTTCAATTTGCTCTTTCTCTCTTTCTTCTAATTTTGAAACTATTTTATCGGTAAAATACAATGAAAATAGGCCAACAATGACACAGAATACCAGAAACATCACTTTCCACCAAGTGTTACGACTGTAAATATCTACTGATAAAATCATATTATTATTTTTTCAAATGAATAAAGTTTAGTGCAAAATAATCAATTTTCCACAAGTACCTAACGCCAAATCTACGGCTTTATTTCTTAAAATTAAACGATAAAAGTATGTTCCCGATGGTAAGTAATTATTGGAAAAATCTTTGGCATTCCATTGTATTTGGTTGAAGCCAATTTTTAAGGCTTGACTAAGTACCGAAACTTTTTTGCCTTGAAAATCAAAAATTTCAATCGCAAATTCCTCAGGGATTTCATCTTTAATTTGAAAACTAAATGCTGTTTGTGAAGAAAATGGATTGGGTGAAACCTGCCAATTGTCTAATACTTGTTTAGAAAAATTCCTAAAAGAAATTTGGTAAGGAACAGTACCAGTATAATTTCCTGCAACATCCTGAGCTTGTACACGCAAAGTCAAAGTATCGTTTTCTGATAAATTTTGAGGAAAATAGTCTATCAAAAAAGTATTTGTAAGGCTATCACTTTGCCAAGTAATGTCATTTTGACTAAAAAATATCTTTTTGAAACTACAATTTGAACAGACCTTTAGCTGTAAATCAATGCCATTTGTGTCTTTTTTAATGCGGAAACTATTTTCATCTTTTATACTAATTTGAATCAAAGGTTTTGACGACACAAGTTCATATTGCTGAATTTGCCGACCATCGAATGTTACCGACAAAATTGGATTTGTTCTATCAGGTATTACTTTAAAAGCACTAAAAATAGTATTGTTTTGGTAAGATTGTTCTGGTATTATTGCTGGATTGAATGTAAGTGAAAAAGTGTTCTCGCCTAAGAAACCTGCTGTTTCAATCGGTACAGTGATGTGTACAGAATCTTTTTTCATTAAAGGTCTTACTTTAAAAATCTTTACTTCATTTTTTTTCAAAACCATATTTTTCAATACCTGACGGACTACGATTGAATCTGTAAAGTCATGATTTGAAATATTTTTGAAAGTAGCTTCAATCTTAAAATTTTCATATTCTTGTTTGTCACTGATTGTGATGTTTTCAGAACCAACAATTCCCTCTGGCGAACTCAGATAATGAACCATTAATGATTTTAACTGAGCTACTTCATCAGAAAAGTCATTGGTTTTAAGACGAATTTTTATTTGTAAATAGGGGAATTTTTTAGCGTCAATATTACTGATATTAAGGGATTTTTGTTGAATATTTTCGTAAAGAAGGAAATTTTCTCCTTGAGAATTGATTCCCAAAATATCAAAAGAAAAAGCTTGATTGTTCTTCTGGTCAATGTCCAAAACAATATCTTGCCATTCATTTGCTGCTCCGATAACTGGTGAAGTAATCACTCCTTCGTTGAAATTATCTTCAATTGTAAAGTTTTCTACGTGTAAAATCTGCGTATCGCCACGCTTTTTTGTATCTGGAAAGAGTTCTAAAAGAGCCTTTTTTGCTCCTTTTCTACCGATGACTAAAAAAGGAGAACCTTTACTTAGACTTTTAAGTTTAGCAGTATCAACGCCGATGGCTGAGAATTTTTGCCGAAATTCTGCCGACCAATTTGGGTACTCTAAATGTCCAGAATTCCAAAGCATTACATAATTTCCGTACTCAGTTGAAGCAAAATAATCTTGTAAATCAGTAGAAAAATTTTCAGTGGAAAGATAATTGACGGCATAAGGAGCATAGCCACAAACTAAATTTGGTATCACCGAGTACGGACGCAATGCCCGATTAAAAGCGACTGCATTGAGGTTGTACCAAGGATAACAAACTCCGTCGCTTATCAAAACTTTGTCGTTCAACGTCACCCAATTTGCTCTGTGCGAACGTGCTACACCGCTGTTTGTTCCATAAATTTTGGCTGAAATTGTGATGTTATTTTTCTGAAAAAGCCATTGGTTATTTTTAAGATAAACTCGCTCATCAGTGCTTGATTTTGCTAATTGTGGAAAGCTAAATTGAGCAAATCCAGTGGGACTATTTCTAAGGTATAAAAATGAATTTTCAATCCAATTGCTCCCTTCAAATTTTACTCGCCAATAATAAACAGTGCTGTCTTTTTCTAATATTTTTTGATTGATTTCTAAGAAGTTTTGATGTGAGAAAATAATACTTTTTTTATATTGAGATTGAAATAAGAAATTGGTATCTAATTCAAAAATAACATTTTTGATATTTATGTTTTGAGGTATTTCTATTTGAAAATCAATATTTTGTTGGTTAATGATGTCAAAATTTTTAGGGTAAAGCAAACGAATATTTTGCGTTGTGAAATTGTATTCTGTTTTGGCTGTATTATTATTTTCTTGTAGCTCAGAAATTGTACTGTCTGCATCAACTGTTACTTCAAAAACATTGTTCCCTTCACTAAAAGATGGTTCACTAGGAACATTAAAATAGAGTGTATCTTGATACGAAATAGGTTTTTGAACCATATTTCTGAAAAGCTCAAATTTGCCATTAGGATAACTTCTTTTCAATTGAATTGCGAATGGTGTATGGCTGATTTTCCCTACATTTTTAATGATAATACCAATCTTTAAAGTGTCAGAAATTTCGGTTTTATACTTCAATAAAATTGATGAATTATCTACAGAAAAATCTGGTTTTGAAGCAGGAAAGAGTACAATTGCTGGGTCGCCTTGTAAGGTGAACTGTTGGGCATTAGCAAGTTCAAAAGCTGAGTTCGGATACTTTGTTAGATAGCGATGAATACTTTTCTGCATAACTGTTCCAAAAGGCTTGTCGAACGAAAGGCTGTCTTGAAAAAGTGTTTGAAAGAGTGTTTCTGAGTAGGACTTTAGACTAAATGAATAACTCAAATAACTATGTGCTAAAAATAAAATCGCTCCACGTTTGGGAGTGTTTATCCAGTCTGTTCCAAAAGAATTTTGTGTGGCAAACAAATCGCCAGCATTGCAACCGTTGACCAAAACAAAAGGATATTTTCCTTGATTTTTGTAACCAAACAAATCATTAGAAACATAGCCAATGTCCATGTCGGTTTGTTGTGAAGCCGAATGACCAAACAGAGAAATCATACCAATTCCCTGATTTATTTTTTCGGTAACATTGATAAATTCTGTGGGATTATCCGTCTTTTTACTGAGGAGTTCTACTTTGTGTCCAAGTAATCCATTTTCAGCAATTGTCTTTAAATCAAGACTATAATCTTTAAAAGTATTGAGTTCAAAAATACTTCTTCCTCCCGATAGCATTAAGGCTTTTTTACGCCATAAATCGCTCATTCCTTCTGCTTCGTGTTCTTTTACTTTCTCTAAATAATCTAAAATTGTTTGTGGTTTGTTTGTAGATAATCTTCCTATTGAAAAGGCAATTTTTAGGTCATTTAAATCCATCCCAAAAGGAATATCTCCGCATGGAAAACCCCATGTTGGCACTAAATCTAAGGAATAATCTTGTGGATTTTTTCGAGCATTTTGTGGATAAGTAGCTGTACCGATTAAAAATACAAATTGTGATTTTTCCGTGTTTTTCATAAATGATAAAAACCGCTGAATTGCCAGTGGACTTTTATCCCCGAACGTAAAAAAGTTATATAAATAATCTGTCGTTACACATAAAGTGTCATAATTTCCTCCCTTTTCAGAAGCTCGATAGGTAGCATATTCTCGGGCAGATTTTAATAGTTTTTGATGCGTAATAATCAAAAAGTTTGCTTTGTTTTTTGGAAGCGAAGAAAAGTAAACTTGTTCAATAGTATTAGGCTTTTTTATCTGATTACTCACTAAAATTGTTCTTCCTATGCTTTGAAAAATAAGTAGAGAATCGTTTTGAAAGTCAATTTTGATAGGATGAAATTTGTCGGAAATATCATAAACGAAAGCATTTTTCGGCGGATTTAGAATACTAAGTTGGCGATTACTTGTGACATTATCTGAAAAATGAAATACCTTTTCCGATAAACCTTTCATATCAAGACGCTGAGGATAATTAATTTTCAAAAATGCTACTGAATATTGGTCATTTGCTGTGTTTGAAAGTATTGAAATTTTGACTTTTTCAGTAGAAAAATCAAAGGTTTTTTGGTAGTGTTTGGTAAAGAAATTTTCAAAAGTTAGACTATCTTTTATGCTGTCATTGATGGAGATTTGTAATTGATGTTTGCCTTCTGAACGACCAAAAAATAAGATTTCAATACTTGATTTCTGCAAAGGGTCATTTATGAAATTTTTAAGTTGTACTTCAAGAAATAGTGGAATATTTGGCTTCTGGATTTCGCCTGTAAAACCTTTGCCAAAACTATAATTACTGTTTAAAATACCCGAAGAAAGTGACGAGCCAATCGGCTCAGGCTGACCCTCTGCAAAAGATGAAGTAAATACTTGTAGAACTTCATCTCTGTGAATTACTGTTGATTTTAGATTTAGAAATGCCGTTTTTTCTTGAGTAATTATTCTTTTATTTTTCTGATTTTCAGTGGTATATGTAATAAAATAGGAAGCTGTATCCGAAAATAAATTATAGTAATGATGTGCTTGGGCGTACTGAGGTTGATACAAAAGTGAATCTAAAGTACCATCGTTGGGTTCGGCATAAAATTCAAGATAATCTTTTGCTTGAAATTGATTTTCGATGGCAGTGTGAGTGGAAATTGCTACTTCTTTTCCATGTCTGAATACTTGTATTTTTTGGGGATTTACGTTTTCGGGGAAACCAGCTTTTTGTAGTGATTCAAAGCTGATTTGGTGAATACCCTTTTCGGTAATTTTAACTTTAAAATACTTTTGGCTTGGATTAATCCATTCATTGCCAAATACTTGTGCTGTTATTTCCAGTTTGCCAAGTATGAAAAACAGTATTAAAAAAATCAATACCGTCTTGTAGATTGTAGTGAATTTTCTCATATTTTTATCAGTAGAAATCTACCCTAAAATACAAAAAAATGGCGTATCAATTTATCGCATCTCATAATTTTTCTTTCGTTCCAGCAACGAACTTTTCTTTCGCTCGTTTTTTATTTAACGAAGCCGAACATTTAAAGCAACAGGGTGGGGAAGAGGTCTTTACTTTTTATTGGAAAAACATTGAAAATCAACTATTTGAAGCTCGTTTTTCAGTAATCTTATTCAATAAAAATGGCTTTTCTCCACTAAAAGCAACCTTTGGCGGTGTTGAATTTAGCGAAGAACTTTCTGAAGCATCTTTAATGTCATTTTTAAAGTCTGTGACTTTGGCTCTTCCAAAGATTGATTCTTTGGAAATTACACTTTGTCCAACCAATTATTTGACGGAAAAACAAGTTCAAATGCTTGAAAACTGTTTGAAAAATCTGGATTTCAAAGAAAAGTACAGTGACCAAAATTACTATATCAACGTAAGTGAACGTCCATTTTACCAAGTACTACTTTCAAAACGATACAAACAATTATTACGAAAATCAGAGCGTTTGGGTTTCAGCTTTCAAGCCTGTCGAAATCCCAATTTAAAAGAAATTCATGCTTTTATTGCTCGTTCGAGAGAACGTAAAAACCGACCTATGACCATGACTTTGGAAGTACTTGAACGATGCTTCCAACTTTTTCCAACACAATTTTATGTCTTCACCCTAAAAAAATCTGAAAATTTATTATCTGTGGCAGTTTGTATTAAAATTAGTGAACATTCACTTTATACTTTTTATTTGGCAGATAGTGATAAATACTTAGGTTTTAGTCCGTCAATTGGCTTGCTTTCAGGTATTTATCAATTTTGTCAAGAGAATAAATTTCGGGTTTTAGACCTTGGAATAGCCACAGAAAAAGGAAAATTAAACGAAGGATTAGCTTTTTTTAAAGCACATTTAGGAGCGGAGAGTAGTCTCAAAAAGACGTTTTTATTAACTTTTGAAAAAAAACTTTAAAAAATTGAGATAAATACGTAACCTTTTTAGATTTTTTACGTATCTATATAAGAAATATGTTATTTGTTCTTAATAAGATGCAGATATTACTATATTTTGGTGTGTTAGTGGCGATATGGCGATTCTCTCTGAGGTTCGCCATATTTATTTTATAAGCATTCCTTTTTTGTACTTCTCTTTATCTCAAGCTTCTGAGTATTTCTATTGGTATCCTGCTTTTAATGTTTAAAACGTTTTTAACAGTTTTAACAAAATCGTGTATTATTTTAACATTTGAATTAACTTTGTATGATACATTAACTTCTAATTACTCATTATGAGCTTAATTAGGAAAGAGAAGATTCATTGTTAGGAAAAATCTGGTAATTGTCATAAACCCAGTAATTAATCACATAATAAAATATGCAACATTTTCTATCGGTCAAAGATGCTATTGATGTACAAGCACTTGTAAAAGAGGCTCTATTATATAAAAAAGCTCCTTACGCAGATAAACATATCGGTAAGAATCGTACAATGGGTCTTTTATTTTTCAACTCAAGTCTTCGTACTCGTTTAAGCACGCAACGTGCCGCACAAAATTTAGGTTTAGAACTAATTGTGATGAACGTTGGACAAGATGGCTGGGGCTTGGAGTTTGAAGATGGAGCTATTATGAATGGCAATAAAGCCGAGCATATCAAAGAGGCTGCACCAGTAGTTGGACAGTATTGCGATATTGTTGGTATTCGTAGTTTTCCCGGTTTAGTTGACCGTGAAGAAGATTATTCAGAAAAAGTATTGAATCAGTTTGTAAAACATACAGGTCGCCCGATTGTAAGTTTAGAGTCTGCTACTCGTCACCCTTTGCAATCTTTGGCTGATTTAATTACGATTGAAGAATTAAAAACCAAACCACGCCCCAAAGTAGTACTTACTTGGGCCCCTCACGTAAAAGCTCTGCCACAGGCTGTGCCAAATTCATTTGCAGAATGGATGAACGCCGCTGATGTGGATTTTGTAATTACTCATCCAGAAGGTTATGAGTTAGCTCCTGAGTTTGTAGGCAATGCCAAAGTAACTTATAATCAAAAAGAGGCTTTTGAAGGAGCAGATTTTATTTATGCTAAAAACTGGTCTTCGTACAATCAATATGGACAAATTTTGAATCAAGACCCTGCTTGGATGGTGACGATGGACAAAATGAAATTGACCAACAACGCCAAATTTATGCACTGTTTGCCAGTACGTAGAAACGTAGTGGTAGAAGACGCTGTTTTGGATTCGCCAAATTCAGTGGTAGTTCAGCAAGCAGGTAATAGAATTTGGTCGGCACAAGTAGTGTTGAAACAAATCTTGTTGAAAATCATCAAAGAAGAAAGTCCTTATTTATTCTAAATATAGATTCAACCCACAAAACATGAGCAAGAGGAATTTTAGACGATTTTCTCTTGCTCATCTTTTTAACTTATGAAACTAACGGTTGTGAAAATTGGTGGGAATGTCATTGACAATCCTGCTTTTTGTGAACAGTTTTTAAAAGATTTTTCAGATATACCTGCTCCTAAAATTTTGGTTCATGGTGGTGGAAAAGTAGCCACACAAGTAGCTGAAAAATTAGGTATCGAAACCGTAATGGTGGAAGGCAGAAGAATCACCGACAAAGCCATGTTGGACGTAGTAACGATGGTTTATGGTGGTTTGGTGAATAAATCATTGGTAGCACAAATCCAGCACTTTGGCGACAATGCCATTGGTTTGACAGGTGCAGATGCAGGCGTAATTCTGTCTAAAAAACGCCTTGTAAAAGCAATTGACTATGGCTTTGTAGGTGATATTGAACAGGTAAATAGTACTTTTATTGCCAGTTTGTTGGAACAAGGCATTGTACCTGTTTTTGCTCCGCTTACTTACGATAAAGAAGGCAATATGCTAAATACCAATGCCGATACGCAGGCTCAGGCAATTGCCGTAGCCATGACAGAAACTTATGAAGTAAATTTGGTATATTGTTTCGAGAAAAAAGGCGTATTGTCAAATCCAGATGATGACGATTCAGTCATTTCAGTATTGAAACCTGCTGATTATGAATCTTATAAAGCTTCTGGTGCGATAAATAAAGGAATGATTCCTAAATTAGATAATGCTTTCAAGGCTTTGACCGACGGCGTAGCACAAGTAACTATTTGCCATGCCAGAGAAGTGAAATTAGCGGTGAAGGATGGTATTGCAGGGACAAAAATTATTCAATAGCTTAGTAATCAGGATTTTAATTTTTCTCCTTTTTTTAGCAAAATATTGTAAAGCCATTATTTAAAATTATTTTTACCAAATAAAACTAAGAAATAATGAACGTTACATTTGAAGTAAATAGCCAAGCTGAATTGGATAAACTTTTTTTACTTTTCAAATCATTGAAATTTGAAAACGTAAAGGTAATTTCATCTGAAACGAAAACTAATACTTTGATTACAAAAGGAGATAAATCTTTAAATCCCAGAGATTTATTTGGAATATGGGAATCAGAGCCTCGAAGTTTAAGTGAAATTAGAAGTCAAGCTTGGAAAAGAAACTGGGAGTAGGCAATGGTACTTTGTGATACAAACATCTTTATAAGTGCCTTTAATGGCAGGCAAGATACAATTAGTGAACTTGATAAAATTGGTTTTGATGATATTGTTATTTCATCAATAACCTTGATGGAACTTTATCAAGGAATGCGAAACAAGACTGAACTTGCTCAAATGAAGAAAAAAATGAAGTATTTTGATGTAATTGATATTGATGCCGAAACTTCAAAATTAGCTACTGATTTGATTGAAAACTTCAAATTAAGTCATGGTTTACTGATTCCAGATGCTATCATTGGTGCTACCTCTGTAATTCATCGAATACCTCTTTTTACTTATAATCTAAAAGATTTCAGCTTTATTCCTAATTTGGATTTGTATGGAATCTAAGATTTTTCTTAAAAACTCAAAAATGCACAGTAAAGGACTACTTTTTGGGATTGCTACTGGCGATGCTCTGGGTGTACCCGTAGAGTTTATGAGTCGTAAACATTTACAGGCTAAACCCGTAGTAGGAATGCGTGAATACGGTACGCATCATCAACCCGCTGGTACTTGGTCGGATGATACTTCTATGTCGTTTTGTTTGGCAGAACAGCTAATTGTTGGCTATGACTTAGAGCAATTAGCCGAGCGTTTTTGTAAATGGTATCAATACAATTATTGGTCTGCTACGGGAACAATGTTTGATATTGGCGTTTCTACTCGGAATGCCATCGACAAAATGCTAAAAGGAATTTCGCCACTTCTTTCTGGAGAAGCCGACGATTACTCAAACGGAAATGGTTCGTTGATGCGAATTTTGCCCTTGGCTTTTTATCTCAAAAATAAAGCTATCGAACAACGTTTTAGTATAGTAAAAGAAGTATCAAGTATCACTCACGCACACATCCGAACTATTATTGGTTGTTTCTTTGCCGTTGAATTTGTCATAAATCTGTTAAAAGAAGAAAACAAATTTGAAGCGTATTACGAAACCCAAAATACTGTTCGAGATTATTTGCATTTGATTCAGGTGAAAACGCAAGAAATAGAGCTTTACAATAGAATTTTGTTCGACGATATTTCAGCGATTCCTCAAGAAGAAATTTTTTCATCAGGCTATATTCTTCATACTTTAGAAGCCAGCCTTTGGGCATTTCTAACAACCGATAATTTCAAAGATGCCGTTTTGAAAGGTATTAATTTGGGCGACGATACCGACACCATTGGTTCTGTAACGGGCGGAATGGCTGGTTTGTATTATGGTTTCGACCAAATTCCTTCCGAATGGATTCACCTTTTAGCTCGCAAAGAAGATATATTTGACCTCACTGAGCGGTTTTCCAAACTTGGATAATTCGCAAGCCATCCAAAAACATGACCTTACAACAACAACTTACCCAAGACGCTATTGTTCTTTTAAAACAACTTATTGCCACACAATCTTTTAGCCGTGAAGAACAACAAACAGGAGATATTCTTGAAGAATTTTTTAGAGAAAGAAACATTCCTTTTCGTAGAAAAATCAATAACCTTTGGGCAAGAAACCAACATTTCAATCCAGCCTTGCCAACTGTATTACTAAATTCCCACCACGATACTGTAAAACCTAATCCTTCTTGGACATTGAATCCTTTTGAACCTTTGGTCAAAGACGGAAAACTCTTTGGCTTGGGGAGTAATGATGCAGGTGGTTGTTTGGTAAGTTTATTAGCTACTTTTTGTTATTTTTATCATAGAAGTGATTTAAGTTTCAATGTACTTTTTGTGGCTTCTGCCGAAGAAGAAATTTCGGGTGTAAATGGTTTGGAATTACTCTTGAAAGAAAACGACTTACCAGAAATTTCCTTTGCCATCGTTGGCGAACCTACCGAAATGCACTTGGCAATTGCTGAAAAAGGTTTGATGGTTGTAGATTGTACTGCCCACGGAAAAGCAGGACACGCCGCCCGTGAAGAAGGCGACAATGCCATTTACAAGGCTCTTCGTGATATTACTTGGATTAAGCAATATGAATTTCCGAAAGTATCGCCTGTGTTGGGAAAAATGAAGATGTCTGTAACAATTATTAATGCAGGTAAACAACACAATGTAGTGCCTGATACTTGTACTTTTACGATTGATTGTAGAGTAACCGAGCAATATACTTTAGAAGAAACTTTGGCGACGATTCGCCAAAATATTGGCTCGGATGCACAAGCACGTTCTATTCGTTTGAAGCCTTCTTCGATTCCTTTAGAGCATCCGATTGTTCAAGCGGGAATTAAAATGGGAAGAAATACGTATGGTTCGCCCACGACTTCCGACCAAGCGGTTTTGGATTGTCAGTCATTGAAATTAGGGCCGGGACATTCAGGTCGTTCGCACACTGCCGATGAATTCATTTATTTATCAGAAATTGAAGAAGGAATAGATTTGTATATCAAAATGTTAGGTGAAGTAATCATTTCAAAATAAATTTTAAACTCAAAAACGATGGCTCAATCATTATTACCGAATCGACTTACTTCAGCAGATGTGTATCGTGGCTTTGTGATGTTTTTAATGATGGCTGAGGTTTTGAGTTTTGAAAAAGTTTCGGAAGCTGTACCCCAAAGTACTTTTTGGCACTTTTTAGCATTCAATCAATCGCACGTAGAATGGATTGGTTGTTCACTGCATGATTTAATTCAACCTTCATTTTCTTTTTTGGTGGGTGTAGTTTTGCCTTATTCGGTAGCCAATCGCTTGCAACATCAAGAGAATTTTACCAAAGTATTCAGTCACGTGCTTTGGCGTTCTTTGAAACTGATTTTGCTGGGTATTTTCCTTCGTTCTCAGTGGAAAGAACAGACAAACTTTACTTTTGAAGATACACTTACCCAAATTGGTTTGGGCTATTCTTTCTTATTTTTATTGAATTTCCGTTCTCAGAAAATACAAATTGCCACTTTAGTATTCATACTTCTGGGCTATTGGTTGGCTTTTGCTTTGTATCCTTTGCCTGAGGCTAATTTTGATACCACAAGTGTTGGCGTTGCTAAAGATTGGTCGCATCATTTATCAGGATTTGCCGCTCATTGGAATAAAAACACCAATTTAGCTTCCGACTTCGACCAATGGTTTTTGAATCTTTTTCCAAGAGAAGAACCCTTCGTTTTCAATGGCGGAGGCTACGTTACGCTCAGTTTTATTCCTACTTTAGGTACAATGATTTTAGGGCTTTTGGCAGGAAATATCTTGAAAGCCAATACTTCGTCGAATGAAAAATTAAAGACTTTTATCATTTTAGGTATTAGCGGTTTGGTGTTGGCATCAATCTTAAACGCCCTTGGAATTTGTCCGAATGTAAAAAGAATCTGGACGCCTACTTGGGTACTTTTTAGTGGAGGTTGGTGTTTTCTGTTAATGGCATTTTTTTATCGGACAATAGATGTACTTCAAAAAGGGAATTTTGCTTTTTTCTTTTTGGTGATAGGGACAAATTCCATCGCAGCTTACGTAATTGCCCACACGATTGATTCTTACATTGCGAAGTCATTATTGATTCATTTGGGGAAAGATTATACCACAATTTTTGGTATTCCATATCAAAGCTTGGTGCAAGGAACATTAGTTTTAGGTTTTGAATGGCTAATTTTGCGGTGGATGTATCGTAAAAAGATATTTATAAAGGTTTAAACGAAATATAAAAGATAAAAAATTGAGCAAACTCTGGCAAAAAGATAATGTTTCGGTAAATGAAAAAATTGAAAAATTTACCGTTGGGCGTGACCCCGAATTTGATGTACTCTTAGCTGAATTTGATGTGTTGGGTTCTTTGGCTCATACGCAAATGTTAGAGAGTATCGGCTTGCTTGAAAAAGGCGAATTAGCCGAAATTCAGCAAGAATTAAAAGCGATATACCAAAGTATTCAAGCAGGTGATTTTACGATTGAAGAAGGCATCGAAGATGTGCATTCACAAGTAGAATTGATGCTGACTCGTAAATTGGGCGAAGCTGGAAAGAAAATTCACTCTGGACGTTCGAGAAACGACCAAGTTTTGGTGGATTTAAAACTCTTTACTCGGGCTCGTTTGCAAGAAGTAGCAGAATCTTCTAATCGTTTGTTTGAATTGTTACTTGCTTTGAGTGAAAAATTCAAAGATGTATTATTGCCGGGTTATACGCATTTGCAAATTGCCATGCCTTCAAGTTTTGGTTTATGGTTTGGGGCTTATGCCGAAAGCTTGGTGGACGATATGGAAATGTTGCAAACGGCTTATCGTTTGGCAAATAAAAATCCATTGGGTTCTGGGGCTGGCTATGGCTCGTCTTTCCCTTTGAACAGAACCATGACTACCGCATTGTTGGGTTTTGATAATTTGCATTACAACGTAGTGTATGCCCAAATGTCTCGTGGTAAAACCGAATTATTTGCCACCACTGCCATTGCTCAGTTTGCTTCAACGCTATCGAGATTGGCGATGGACATTTGCTTGTATAATTCTCAGAACTTCGGTTTCATTAAATTACCCGATGAAATGACGACGGGAAGTTCGATTATGCCACACAAGAAAAATCCTGATGTGGCGGAATTATTAAGAGGAAAAACAAATCGTTTGAAAGGACTTCCCAACGAAATTATGCTGGTTATGGGCAATTTACCTTCGGGTTATCATCGTGAAATGCAGATTTTAAAAGAAATCTTAATGCCTGCTTTTGATGAAATTTTGAATTGTTTAGACATGACTTACTTCATGCTTTCTAACATTCAAGTAAAAGAAGGCATTTTAGACGACGCTAAATATGATTTATTATTTTCGGTAGAAAGAGTAAACGAATTAGTGTTACAAGGCGTACCTTTCCGTGAAGCTTATAAAATTATTGGCAACGAAATCAA
This sequence comes from Arcicella rigui, assembly GCF_034929435.1. Taxonomy (NCBI): domain Bacteria; kingdom Pseudomonadati; phylum Bacteroidota; class Cytophagia; order Cytophagales; family Flectobacillaceae; genus Arcicella; species Arcicella rigui. The sequence goes on along the minus strand of NZ_JAYFUM010000011.1, from coordinate 72,192 downwards.
TTCAAATACTTATACGCCTAACCGTGATTTAAAACACAGTCACGAAGGAAGTATTGGCAATTTGTGCAACGAGCAGATTTCTGAAATGATGCAAGAAGTAATAGCTAAATTTGGTTTTGATAAAGTACAAAACGCCATCGAAGATTTACTGAAATAAACATTTTTTTAGCCTCAGTGATTAAAAAAATCATTGAGGCTAAAACTAATCGAAACAGAATGGCGTTAATTGAGAAATCATTTATTTACATTGGAAACAAATCAAACCCCACCCAAAAAAGATTTTCGTTCATGGCTCAAACGCTTAGGTTGGGCAGGTTTTTTCTTTTTCTTAATCAAAGGATTACTTTGGTTAATTGTACCTTATTTAATAGCCAAAGGAATTTTTTAGTTGTGAATGAGTGAGTTAGTGAATTGTGATTGAGTAAGTTGTGATTGAGTGAATTGTGAATTAGTGATTAATTTTTCTTCCAGTCTCAAAAAATCAAAATTTTTGTCTCTTTCATCTTTAAGTCCCAAAGTCGCAATAAAATTTTTATCTCTTGCTTTTTGCCTCTTTTGTCTTCCAGCCCTAAAGTCTCCAACAAAAAATCTTGTATCTTGCTTCTTGTCTCTTTCGTCTAAACAAAAACATCTAAATCTCAAACAAAGCCTTAATCGCTTCCCCAAAAGTACCGCCAGAAATCATTTTACTTTGAGCTTTATCTTTCATCGTAATTTGAAATTTTCCATTGAAATGCTTCTCAATTTCCTTGATTTTCAAAGTATTAACAATATTTGCCCTACTAATTTGTAAAAACTGATTAGAAGGCAATTTCTCTGCAAGAATAGAAATGGTGTAACTCGTCAAATACTTTTGTCCATCAAGTGTTATCAGAAATACATACTTATCGTCAGCCTCAAAATGACTAATATCTTGTAAATCAATTAATAAAATCTTACTCCCCGTTTTTACAGAAATAGAACTAATTGATTTTTTAGGCTTCATTGCCTCAATCATTTTCAAAAGATTATCATTAAATAAATGCTCTTGATTGTTCGCTTGTTCAAATTTGGCTTTTGTATTGGCTTGCCAAAGTTTAAGTTTTTGCACTGTTTTGTCTAATCTTTCATACTCAATGGGTTTGAGTAAATAGTCAATAGAATTTTCCTCAAAAGCTTTAATCGCATACTCATCAAAAGCCGTGGCAAAAACTACCAAAGGCATAAAAGTAAGGCGAGAAAGCATTTCAAAGCCCGTCATCACAGGCATTTCAATGTCTAAAAAAATCAAATCGGGGCGAAGCGTTTCTACCAACGAAAGCCCTTCTGCACCATTATTGGCTCGTCCGATTATCTCAAAAGTATCTGTATATTTGCCCAGCAATCTTTCAAGGCGATTGATAGCCAGTTTTTCGTCGTCGATAAGTATTGTTTTAAACATAGATTTTTCACACGATTTGCCAAATCGCTGGTTAATTTTTGATATACACGATGTGGCGAATCGTGGGAAATGGGATGATAGAAATATATTCAGAACGATTAAAATTAATTCCTTTAGATAATGATTTACTGACGCTCTGGTTTATCCAAAGTAGAGAAAAAATGGAGCGACAATTAGGACTGAATCCATCTAATTGGCAAATTGAAGATTTCTTCAAAGCCGAAACTTTGGATGCTTTAGTAAATTTCTGGCTTCCGATGACTGCCGAAAACCCTGATAACTTTTTTTGGTACACCAATTGGGAAATCGTTTTGGTTGCCGAAAATATTTCTATTGGCGGCATGGGTTTTGCGGGTTTTCCAGACCAAGATGGCGTAACGATGGTCGGCTATTTTATTGATGGAAAACACCGAGAAAAAGGTTATGCGAGCGAGGCCCTGAAATGTTTGTTAGACTGGGCGAGCCTTGAACCTTCTTTAAAAACCATTCTTGCCGATACGCCATTTTTTAATTTACCTTCACAAAATGTACTTAAAAAAGCAGGTTTCCGAGAATTTGGCATTGCCGAAGTACACCATATCGAAAAAATGCAAGTTAAGAACTGGAAATTGGAAATAAGATAGAATTTTAGCCTTGAGCTATGAGCTTTGAGCTTTTTTAAATTAATGCTTGCTCAAAGCTCATAGCTCAAGGCTCAAATACACTTACACTGAGTTCTAATACAGCATTTCCGACTATCAACTCAATTTGACTGAGCTTTAACTCAGATTTATTGAGTACTGACTCAGTTCAAGTGAGTAGGTACTCGGATTTTTTGAGCTTCAATACAGTTTTGGTGAGCTTTAACTCCATTTCTCTGACTCTTAACTCAGATTTTGTGTATTACAAGTCAGAAAATGTGTATTAGCATACAGCTTTTCTGAGTTAAGACTCGGAATTTGTGAGTTAAGGCTAAATCTTCTTTACTTCATGCTTGGGAATATTCATTTTCTTCTATTTTTTCAAAAACATGTAAAGTTCCGTGTGTATCTAATACATATAGCTTATCACCGTCTGACTGGGGAGCTTGAGCTAAAAAACGTGCAGGCATATTTTTAACTGGCGGTAGTTTATATAGTTCTAAATCTTTAGACCAAACTACTTCCATTGTTGCCCTATCAAACACGCCTACATAATTAGGTGAAAAACGGCTACTGGTTCTGGTAGCAACAAAATAAACATGACTTTCACTAAAGGTATTGCTACTAAAATTCCAATCTGTTTCAGTGTTGTCCGTAACAAAATTTTTTTTGCGTTCAACCCTAAGTGTGTTTAAATTTATTTCTGCATAAATTCGATTTTCTAAAAAACAAAGCAATCCATTGTTACCGTCAAAGTAGGGGGAAAGTGCATTGACTTCCTGAAAGATTTCGTCAATATCTTCCAGTTTGAAGTATTGTAATACTTTTCCTGTAAGGAAATCAAGTGAAGCATATTGATTGCCATCAAAACCTACCCAAAGTTTATCTCTCCAAACCCCAAACACTTGGCGTATCATACCTTGGGCAGGTTCATTACTTACGCTCAGTATTTTGCAATATTCACTTAAATCGCTTTCCCATAAGTAAGTGCCTGATGTGAGGGAAAGAGATTTAAGAGTAGTTTTACCAATATTTATGATTAATTGATTTTGGTATCTAACTCTTACTCCAAAATCAATGTCTTTTCTTATTGTTTTTTTAGAAAATGTTATCAAATCAAGTACTATTAATTTTTTCTCATAAGTGATTAAATCTACATACTCATTTGCAATGATTTCCCGTCCATTATAAGTCTGGTAATGGGGGCTTACATGACCGATATATATATCTTTTTTTGTTTCTGTATTAAAAACTTTTTTCCCTGTTCTATCTCCATAGAAAAAGTAACATTTATCAAGAAAGTAACCTGCAATGGAAACGTTTTCTATCATTACTTTATCTCTAAAAAAAAGCTTTTCTGATTTGCTCACATAATTTAGTTCTTGAGAGGAAACATTAAAATCTAATATTTCTATTTTGTTATATAGTTTGTATTTCATCGTGATTTAATAAATCCATAAATACTGGAATTAGATATATTTTTAGTAAGAGTTAAAAATCTTGATTGATATTCAGCTTTATCTTCAATGCCTGGATTATTCGGAATATCATTCCACAAATTACTCCTAAGTCCTACATTCCCCCAAATAGTTTCAAATACTTTTTTACCTTGTACGGTAAGGGTTTTAGTAGGAGCATTAGAATCATCACAATTTTCACAAAAAAGCTTTTGGAATTGCTTTTTGATATTTTCTTCTTTTGGCGTAGTGTTCTAAACTACGTCTTGCGTACTGCAATGTTACATTGCAAAAATGCAGAGCATTTTATGGTTATGTCCTCAAAGTTGGGAGCAAGTCCACTTAAACTGAGTTCTAATACAATATTTCCGACTATCAACTCAATTTGACTGAGCTTTAATTCAGATTTATGGAGTACTGACTCAGTTCAAGAGAGTAGGTACTCGGATTTTCGGAGCTTCAATACACTTTTAGCGAGCTTTAACTCCATTTCTCTGACTCTTAACTCAGATTTTGTGTATTACAAGTCAGAAAATGTGTATTAGCATACAGCTTTTCTGAGTTAAGACTAAGTCTTGAGCCTTGAGCTATGAGCTTTGAGCTTTTTAATTTAAAGTTCGCTCAAAGCTCATAGCTCATAACTCACAGCTATCAATTATCTTCTAAATCAAAAATTGTTAAATAGGATTCTTTACTAATGGCAAAGTGCTGATACTGCATGTGTTCTCCATCAAATTGCGACTTGCTGTATATCTTGCTCCAATATAATGGGTCTGGATTTTCTTCACTTTCTATTTGTTGCGATATTCTGGATTGTATAAATAGCTTTCCTTCGGCTATAAACCAGTTACTATTAGCATTTGCCTCATAAGATTGTTCAGTTAAATATGAAATACGTTTATTGACAGTATCAAACTCCATAATCTTGACCATTGAACTATGCCATGAATTGATTATAAAATAGATTTTGTGTTTCCATTGCAAAGCATTCTGAAATCGAGGATAATCTCCAGTGCCTTCGTAATGTCTTAGTCCATTCAGTTCTATATAGTTTGGATGTTTAAAAATGCTATTATCATACAATACTTCGCCAGTCAGAGCGTCTATTTCTATGAATGTGATATTATCATTTTCACTAAAGTTGTTTTCTGGTCCACTCCAGCCATAAAACAGGTAAATGTAGCCACTTGCTTGGTTAAGTACAGCATTGGCTACTTCTGTGTAGTGATTTACTCGCCATAATTCTTCTCCAGTATTTTTATCAAGCCCCAAGATTGTTTTTCCACAAGCACAAATCAGTATATTGTTTATATCACCAATAAATTTATCCAAATTGACGATGCCTAATTCATTAAAACTGCGTTCCCAAAGGGTTTTTCCTGTGAGAAAGTTGTTATGACAAACTTGATTCGTTTGCGATGTTTGAAAAATTTCGTTTTTTTGATTGATAAATATTGTTAATCCATATTTTTCTCTGTTTTTCCATAATTCTTGTTTTGAGTTTAAATCAACCCAAAATCCACCAGTCTGAAAATTCAAATAAGTACCATATGCAATACCATTTTCATTAACAATTATTGGTCTATATACTTTAATGTTATCAATCAAAACTTGATGTATATTACCTTCTTGTATTAAAAAGCACCCTTTATTAGAATCTTTAAAGATTACATAATTATTAAAAGAGAAAAAAACACCATAAGAAAGAACATAATCAATTCTATATTCTATTTTTAAATTGGTATAATCTGTTATTGAAATATAATCCAAATTATTTAAGTACAATTTGTTACTACTTATAAACATTAAATTCCAATTATTGCAAATATGTTTTATTAAAATTTTCATATATCAGACTGTATTTTGATAAAATTGTATAATTTAGTTGAAGTGTTATTGATAACTTTATTTACAAATTCTATATCGTCTTCTAAATTTTCAGGTAAAATATTGGATTCTTTTCCTAAATAATTAAGAAGCCCAATATTGCTCTTCCTCAAAAAATCAAACAAAGCATTAACATCATTCCCATTTTTATCTTTGATAGTGGTTTGGAAAAGGGTTTGGAATTTACTTTTAGCTCCATTTAAGGTAATGCCTCCATTTCGAAATTTGAAGATATATACAAAATCATTCATTGTACTGGCGTTTTTAAAATAGGAGAAAAGTTGAGTTTTAAAGCCACTTTCTTTAGTAGTTGGCACACTATTTTTAATTTCGTAAAAGCTAATATATTTGAAAGTAGCCCAGTTTTTCAGTTCAATGTTTTTGTTCCCACTATTATTTATCCTAATATCAAGTCTATGGTCATCTTTATCCTCTACTTGGTCATTTTCTTCTTGGATAGTTGCTTCAAATTCAACTATATTTTGCGTACTCCCTCGCTTCTTGGCGTAGTGTTCTAAACTACGTCTTGCGTACTGCAATGTTACATTGCAAAAATGCAGAGCATTTTATGGTTATGTACTCAAAGCTTGGAGCAAGCCCACATAAACTGAGTTCTAATACAATCTTTCCGACTATCAACTCAATTTGCCTGAGCTTTAACTCAGATTTATGGAGTACTGACTCAGTTCAAGTGAGTAGGTACTCGGATTTTTTGAGCTTCAATACAGTTTTGGTGAGCTTTAACTCCATTTCTCTGACTCTTAACTCAGATTTTGTGTATTACAAGTCAGAAAATGTGTATTAGCATACAGCTTTTCTGAGTTAAGACTCGGAATTTGTGAGTTAAGGCTAAATCTTCTTTACTTCATGCTTGGGAATATTCATTTTCTTCTATTTTTTCAAAAACATGTAAAGTTCCGTGTGTATCTAATACATATAGCTTATCACCGTCTGACTGGGGAGCTTGAGCTAAAAAACGTGCAGGCATATTTTTAACTGGCGGTAGTTTATATAGTTCTAAATCTTTAGACCAAACTACTTCCATTGTTGCCCTATCAAACACGCCTACATAATTAGGTGAAAAACGGCTACTGGTTCTGGTAGCAACAAAATAAACATGACTTTCACTAAAGGTATTGCTACTAAAATTCCAATCTGTTTCAGTGTTGTCCGTAACAAAATTTTTTTTGCGTTCAACCCTAAGTGTGTTTAAATTTATTTCTGCATAAATTCGATTTTCTAAAAAACAAAGCAATCCATTGTTACCGTCAAAGTAGGGGGAAAGTGCATTGACTTCCTGAAAGATTTCGTCAATATCTTCCAGTTTGAAGTATTGTAATACTTTTCCTGTAAGTAAATCAAGTGAAGCATATTGATTGCCATCAAAACCTACCCAAAGTTTATCACCCCAAACCCCAAACACTTGTCGTATCATACCTTGGGCTGGTTCATTACTTACGCTTAGTATTTTGCAATAGTCACTTAAATCTGTTTCCCATAAGTACTTACCTGAATCGAGGTTAATGGATTTTATATGACTTCTGTAATATATAAATAATGTTTTATAATTGACAAAACATAACTCCCAATCATAATTCTCAATGATTAGAAGGGTTTTGTTTTCCGACAAATCAAGGTAATATAATTGATTTTTGAATTTAGCATCTACTAAAAGAGCTAATGTCTCATCATTCTCTCTGTGATTTATAACAATTTTATTTTCAAGAATTAATCTATCTTTATTCTTAATATTGAAAATATTACAATTTGTATTTTGATTAAATAATAGAACATCATTTACAGTATAAAAATCATCTCTAATATCTATTTCAATTATTTCATCATTAGCAAGAAGTCCTGTTTTATTACCAATAATTACAAAACCACCTTTAGCCTTGTACTGAAACACATCATGTTTCAAATCTTTTAACATATATCTCATATTATCTTGATTTAATAAAGCCATACAATAACGAACTATTAATATTGGGAACAAGTACTTCTGTAAAATATTTTTCTGAATCCGTTTTATCTCTATTGCTGAAAACTCCTTGTCTCAAACCATTTGAGCCATTGGTACCCACATTCCCCCAAATAGTCTCAAATACTTTTTTGCCTTGTACGGTAAGGGTTTTAGTAGGAGCATTGACATCATCACAATTTTCACAAAAAAGCTTTTGGAATTGCTTTTTGATATTTTCTTCGCTTGGCGTAGTGTTCTAAACTACGTCTTGCGTACTGCAATGTTACATTGCAAAAATGCAGAGCATTTTATGGTTATGTACTCAAAGCTGGGAGCAAGTCCACATAAACTGGGTTCTAATACAATATTTCCGACTATCAACTCAATTTGCCTGAGCTTTGACTCAGATTTATGGAGTACTGACTCAATGTAAGTGAGTAGGTACTCGGATTTTCGGAGCTTCAATACAGTTTTAGCGAGCTTTAACTCCATTTCTCTGACTCTTAACTCAGATTTTGTGTATTACAAGTCAGAAAAAGTGTATTCGCATACAGCTTTTCTGAGTTAAGACTAAGTTATGAGCCTTGAGCTACGAGCTTTGAGCTTTTTTAATTAAAGTTCGCTCAAAGCTCATAACTCACAACTATCAATTATCTTCTAAATCAAAAATGGTTAAATAGGATTCTTTACTGATGGCATAATATTCACTATACTCTTTTTCACCATCCATTCTTGGAATAGAAATAGCTCTACTCCATTTGTCATTTTCTAGATTGTCTCTACTTGCTACTTTTTTACATATTTCGCTATTGATAAACAATTTTCCTTCTGCTACAAAAATAGAATTGGTGGTAGCATAAAGCTCATCTGATACTTTTGTCACACGTTTTTGGATGCAGTCAAATTCAAAAACATTCGCTAACCAACTTGTTCCAGTAGGGTTGACCAAAAAATAAACTTTTTCTTTCCACTGAACAGCATTGTGAAACCTTGGATATTTCCAATCTTGCTCCGTTCCTAAATTATCTATTGGTTGGTAATTAGGATGTTTGAAAATACTTTTATCATAGAGAATTGTACCAGTTTTAGCATCAATTTCTAAGAGGATTAAACTATTATTTGAACCACTATCAGCCCAACCATAAAGCTGATACAAGCATCCTGTCGATGGATTAAGTAATGTATATTGAGCTTCAGAGCGATGTCTAAGTTTCCAGTGTATCTCTCCAGTATTTTTATCAAGCCCCAAGATTGTTTTTCCACAAGCACAAACCAGAATATTATCAATATCTCCAATAAATTTATCTAAACTGGTGATTCCTAATTCTTTAAAACTGCGTTGCCAAAGGGTTTCTCCTGTGAGAAATTGAAGACCTAAAAATGCTTTTTCTTTACCTTTTGCTCCGTATTTATCAATTTTACCATCTAAATATACAACTTTGATAATGATATTTTCTTCAAAGCTATAGTCCTTGTAAAAAGAATATAGCTCTCTTTTCCATAAGATATTTTGTATTTGCAAACTGATAATTCCTTCGATAATATTAGTCTCATTTTTTAGGTAAAAGCCAACATAATCTAAAGTTGCATACCATAGGAGGGAATATTTTTGGTGTTGAGTAAAACCTTTAATATTTACTTCAGTAATTTCTAAAGAATTAAAATCAAATAGACAATTCCCGATTGTTAACTTATCTCCAATGATTTTTGATTCCTCTATGACAAACTCTTTCGTATCTTTAGTCCAAATTATATCTAAATTTTCAGAACTTTTACATCCAAATTGTTTCCCACCATTATAAGGCTGAAAATAAAAGAATCCTTTTCTATATTTCCCCAAATTACCATTTAATATTATTGCTTTATTTTTTTTCATCGCTTACAAATCTGATTGAATTTTGATAAAAGAATACAATGAGCTACTTGTTTTATTTACTATTTCATCTTTGAAATACAATAATCCCTCGCTTGGCGTAGTGTTCTAAACTACGTCTTGCGTACTGCAATGTTACATTGCAAAAATGCAGAGCATTTTATGGTTATGTACTCAAAGCTTGGAGCAAGCCCACATAAACTGGGTTCTAATACAATATTTCCGACTATCAACTCAATTTGCCTGAGCTTTGACTCAGATTTATGGAGTACTGACTCAGTTCAAGTGAGTAGGTACTCGGATTTTCTGAGCTTCAATACAGTTTTAGCGAGCTTTAACTCTATTTCTCTGACTCTTAACTCAGATTTTGTGTATTACAAGTCAGAAAATGTGTATTAAGCCTTGAGCTATGAGCTACGAGCTTTGAGCTTTTTTAATTAAGGTTCGCTCAAGGCTCACAGCTCATAACTCACAGCTCACAGCTAAACCGAGCTAACTGGCAAAGTAATAATCACCACTTTTTCAGGCGAATTACTCAGTTCCATCGAAGCCGTTTCACCAGAAAGTAAGCGAAGTTTATCTTGGATTGACTTCAAACCATAGCCCGAAAAAATATTGTCTGGAAAAGGCACACCATTATCAAAAATCTTGATTTTTAAGTTTTCTTCTACTTTATCAATCCTGATTTTTAGTACACCAATCCCTGCAATTTTAGAAATGCCATGTTTGATGGCGTTTTCGATAATTGGTTGTAACAAAAATCTTGGGATTTTATATTTTCTAAACGCCTCATCTTCAAACTCCACAGAGTAAACCAAACGTTCATCGAAACGGATTTTTTCAATCTCCAAATAGGTCTTTACAATTTCTAATTCGTTCTCTAAAGTATCATAATGTTCTTGACTTCTGCCTGTGGAATATCGGTAGAATTTAGAAAGATTCAGCACCATGTGTTCGGCTTTGTCGGGGTCGTCATGCACCAGTGAAGCAATAGAATTTAAGGAATTATACAAAAAGTGCGGATTGATTTTTGCCTCCAATGCCTCCAATTCTGCCCGAATTTTTAGGTCGTTGAGTTGTAGTAATTGATATTCCTGTTCAGTCATTTTGATAAGTCTTGTGCGTTCGTGGGTAAACCAATAATAAATAATATTTACACCCAATAGCGGCCCAAGTACAAATAAAATATCATAATTATCTCTGGCATAATTGGCTACTCTTACGGGTTCGCTTTCTTGAAAAAAGCTATATAAAATTGAAAAACTGAAAAATTTCAACATTGCCGAAGCGATGGTACACAAAGACAAAAGGCTGTGGCGGAGTATTGGAAATTTACTGGAAGGAAAAAATCGGATAAAAAACCAGCACAAACTAATCATCATAGTAGCATCGTAAATATTGCTGTAAACGATATTGATGAAGAAATCTTTGTATTGATTTTTCCCTCTGAGAATACCAATGATAAAGTAAATATGACCATTAAATGCCATTACGGTAAAGAAACTCAGCAACCAGAATCTTCCCCAAAAACTTGATTTTAATTCTTTTCCCATAAAAAAGGCATGACGACCCTCACGCCGTCATGCTTGATATATTTTAGTTACAGGCTTTTGCCATTTCTTTGATTTGCTCTTGTCCCCAATTCGGATAAATTGGGCTTGTTGCTTTGAAGTTAGCGAATTTTTCCAAAGCTTTCTGAATTTCAGGACAAGCATTTTTTGCTCCGCCTCCAAATTGCTCAGGTGTATAAAAAATCATTTGTGCTTTCAAGGCGTAAGCTCTTGGGTTTTCTGGGTTAATACTCTTTGCTTTGGCAATCGCCGCCTCGAATGCTGAACCAAATTTCATGTAGCGAGCTTGTCCGTCAACCGAAATTCTCATCATCGCAATTTGGGCTTTTAATACTTCTACTTCGTCCAGATTACTTACTTTTTGTTGTGCTAATTTTTCGATAAATGAATCAGCTTTATCTAAGTACTTGTCGATTTCGCTACCGCTTTTTTGCTGAATCGCTATCACAGTATAAGTAAGACCAGCATAATAATTAGGTAACCATTCAGCCGATTCCGAACTGGCAATTCTTTCAAATTTATTGGCTACTTCTTGGTAAGTTGTAATGTCTTTGGCTTGCCCAAATTGTACTAAAGTTTCAATCATTGCTTTGTTAAAGCGTTCGTTATCAGTAGCTTTTGAAGTAAAAATTGTTAAAACTACTGCGAAAATTAAGAATAGATTTTTCATGTTTTTGTCGTTTATTTAATTGTTAAATGATTGCTGTTTTGATGTTTTAAAATTAGTTGAAGCTTCATTTCGGATGAATCTAAATCTGACGAACTGAGTATTTCTGGGAGTGAATTGTTGATTTTTTAGCGTGAAAAACAATTGCTTTTTGTTAGTTTTTACGCATATCTTCTGGCAATACTTGTTTCTTTGAAATTGTGATAAAAGTACCAATCATAAAGGTTCTGTAAGCCACTGGTCTTACTTCTGTGCGAGTTTTGCCATCGGCAGAGTAGCGATAATTATAGACATTGTGCGTTCCTAAAACATTATCAATCGAGAAGTAAACCACCATAAAATTGCCTTTAATATTGGTCAGGTAATTGAGCCAAATACTGGTATTATGTACATTTGGCGTGCGGTCGGCTAAGAAAACTGGATTGTTTGGATTGTAGTAGGGGCGACCACTCGTGAAAGAATAAGTACCCGAAACCGTCATCATTGGCTTTGCGATATACTGTTTGTAAATCACATTCAAATTATGATTTGAAACAAAAGTGGGTTGTGTTTCCGTCAAGTAATTGCCCGACAAACGTTTTGCATCGCAATAGCTGTAATTCACCCACAATTGTCCGTTTTTGAAAGATTTATTATCTCTAAAAAATACATCAATACCTTGTGCAAAACCTTTTCCGCTGTTGTCGGTTCTGCCGTTCGGGAAGCGTTGCGGATTGGCATCAAAATAGTTTTCTTGTTCGGCATATTCACGCACTAAATTTTCATATTTTTTGTAATAAGCCTCTACTCTGAAAGTACGGTTATCTTTTATTAATTGATAATTCAGCACCGCATGATTTGCCTTTTCGAAGCCCAATGTTTTGTTGTAATAAAAATATTGATAGTCGGGTGTTTGGTAAAAACTACCACCAGCCACCGAAACCTGAGAGTAAAGTCCTGTTTTGTAAGCTAAAGAAAACCTTGGAGCGAGGTTGAAACTCGAAGCCAAAGAAGAGTGTTCGGCTCTGATTCCGATTCTTCCTGCCAATTTGCGAGTAACATAAAATTCAGATTCAGAGAAAAGAGCTTTGAAATTATCTGTTAATTGATACGTTTTTTTATCACTGCTACTTTGTTCAAGTGTTAAACCATACTGAGCGATATGTCCTTCTGTACCGAAAAGTATATTTGAATTATTGTCAAAAGATTTCACTAAAACCGCTCTGAACTGTGAACGCTGTTCTGTTTTTTCAAAAGCATCAGTATTTACACGCAACAAATCTTGGTTATAAGAATAGGAAGCCCCAGATTTGAGAACCCATTCCGCATTTTTGTCTAAGGCTTTCTGATAAGTACTTGTCAGTAAAAGATTATTGTTTTTGATACCAAATTTTGACAAACTAAGGTTTTGTTCTGTATTCGTAAACATCATGCCCGATTCACTTTTCGCATAAACCGCATCAATTTTGAAATTAGCATCAGCCGAAGGTTTTAGGCGATACGAAGCCGAAGCATTGATTTGTTCTGGAATTTTTATCCAATCTATATTTTGCGGATACACTTTGAACAAAGGCGTAAGGTTATTATAAGCAAGCGTTCCACTCAAAGAATGATTTTCCGCCAAATGTGTATAAGCTGTCGATATTTGTGCCAAGTTGGCGTTTATCGTGTAGCTGGTTTCGGTAGGCAAATCGGTGGTGTTCATCAACAAAACTGCCGATAAAGCCTGACCGTATTGTGCCGAGTAACCACCCGTTGAAAATGCAGAACCTTTGAATTGAAAAGGAGCAAAGCGAGAGCGAGAAGCCACATCAGGCGAAGCGGTGTTATAAGCGTTCTGAACCGTAAGTCCGTCAATTAAGATTTTTGATTCCTGAGCCGAACCACCTCTGACAAACATTCCCGTAGATTCTCCATTACGTTGCGACCCAGGCGTTAGCAAAGCCATTGTTTGGGTAATGTCTGCTCCGCCGCCTGCGGTAGTCACAATGTCCAAAGGTTTGATTAAGGTCGTTTTCTTCTCGTCCGAGGCCTCAAAAGTACCAGCCGTTACGGTTACGGTATTGAGTTCGTTCGCCATTTCAACCAGTTTGAAGATTACTTCCATACTTGCCTGATTCAGTACAAGGGTTTTGTTGCTTGTTTCAAAACCAACAAAAGTACAGACAAGTATTTGCTCGCCTTTTTCAGAAGTATTGAATCTGAAATTGCCCTCAGCGTCGGCAGTAGCTCCGTCGTAAGAGCCTTTCAAAGAAATATTTGCTCCGGGCAAAGCTTTGCCTTTTTCGTCAAGTACTTTGCCTGTTACGAGTGTTTGAGAAAATACTTGAGTAGCAATAAATAAGAAATAGAGGATTAACAGATAAGTAAAGGTTTTCATCGTCGTGTTGTTTATTTGATGCTTCAAAACAAGTTCAAAAAGTACTTTTCTTGAATTGTTTTCCGACGAATTGGTGATTATCACAGATGAACTCTGTATTTTTAGGAGGGAATTTTTAAACGAAATACAAGCTAAAACCTTTTTATGAAAATTTTTAATCACAAACTTAATATTGAACTGCTGGTGGGTACTGTGGCTATTCTTACGAGTGTTATTTCAATTTTTATTTATTTAGAGCAATTAAAAATTTCGAGAGAACAGCAAAAAGCTTCCGTATATCCATACTTATGGTTGAATAATGGACTCTTAGATAAAAATTATTTTTACTTTAAAGCTGAAAATAAGGGCGTTGGCCCTGCTTTTATTAAAAAGATAAAAATTAGTTTTCAACACAAAGAATATGATAGCTTTCAACAACTTTTCACGAAAGAATGGCAAAAAAAGAATGGAAGTACGCATAATCATTTTCCATTTTATTTTGAAAGCTTGGAAACTGGTAGTGTGCTGAAAGAAGGAGAGGAGTTGACCTTGTATTCTTTAAAATATGAAGAGACACTTGCCAATTATTTGAAGTACCAAGTGGTTGACGATACTACCTTTCACTATCAAATCTGGTACACCGACGTATATGGTAGTTGTTTTTTGAACCAAGACAATAAAATCAGTGTTAAGGAAAAGTGTCTGGAGTAAGTAAAAAGACTCATCAATAAAGGCATGATTTTTGTAGAAATATTGAACTAATATAACAATTTGATAGCTTTCTCCGTTTTAACAATTACCCGATAATTACTATTTTATTTATATTTTAATTATAACTTAACAATTGATAATAAAATATAAAAATAGTTCTGTAATACAGTTTTTTTGCATCGGAAATCTTGAAATGAATACATATTGTTTTATGTTTGTAACCTGTATATTGTTTCTATCACTTACAAAAGATTTTATATGAATTTTTTAGCTCGACAAATACGTAGCAGATGTCAATTTCGGCAGCTGTGATATTTATAATTACAAATGGGTGAGGATGGCTAAAGATAACTTCTTTAGAAGTCTGAACCATATTTTGGTGTGTTAGTGATACTTTTTAGCGAATCTCGATGAGGTTCGCTAAATTTTTTTTATGCCCATTTCTCATTTTCTTCAATCTGTTTTTTTCCAATCAGCCTTTATAATTTCCATTTATACAAATAAAATAAAAAAATTCTTATAGTACCTTGCATCGCATAGTACCTTTTTATATCTTTGTTACAGAGAATCAGCCACAAGCCTTTAGCTGTTAGTTCGAAGCTCACGAATGACAAACGATTTTATAAAAGAATTACAAATATGGATTTAGAAAATGCCAAAGTGCAGATGCGGAAAGGGATATTAGAATTCTGTATTCTGCACATCATTTCAAGAGGCGAAGTTTATGCTTCTGATATGCTTGAAGAGCTGACTTCCGCTAAAATAATGGTTGTGGAAGGTACACTCTATCCTTTACTTACTCGCTTGAAAAATTCAGGACTGTTGGATTACAAATGGGTAGAATCAGTATCTGGCCCGCCACGGAAGTATTATATTCTTACGGAAACCGGTAAAACATTTTTACTGCAATTCGGAGAAACTTGGAGCGAATTACAGACTTCTGTCAATCAGATTATCCACGATTCTTTCCATCATCACAACAACAAAACTGAAGAGTAAGCGAAAGGATTTTAACAACATTATTTAGTATTTGTGTCATTCACTCATACATTCATTCAAACATGAAAAAGACCATATCTATCAATATTGCAGGCATTGTTTTTCATATCGAAGAAGACGGCTTCGAGCGATTAAATGCCTATCTGAAAGCTATTCAGAAATACTTTGCCGCTTATGAAGGCTCAAAAGAGATTGTCGCTGATATTGAAGCAAGAATTGCCGAAAAGTTTTGGACAAAACACAAAAGCGAAGATTCAAAAGTAATTACCCTTGAAGATGTAGATGGCTTAATTGCCTCAATGGGTTCGGTGTCTGATTTTGCGGCTATCGAAGAGGAAGAAGATTTTGCTGTAAACGAGCAGAAAACCTCAGAAAAGAAAGAAGAGAAAGCTCAGGAAGAAAAGGCTAATACTACGCAAGAAAACTTCAAATTTGAACCTAAAGAACGCAAACTTTACCGTGACGTAAAAAGAAAACTTTTAGGTGGCGTTTGTGCTGGACTTGCCCATAATTTAGGCTTCGACCCACTTTGGATTCGTTTTGCCTTCTTATTTTTCTTGTTCGTACTTGGCCCAATTACAGCAGGAACTTTATCGGGAGTTACGCTTGTATTATACATTGCTTGCTGGGTGGCTTTTCCTGCCAATGCTTTGTTGGAAGAAGATGACCGCATTCGTAAATTTTATAGAAATCCCGACGGCAAAGTATTGGGTGGCGTTGTAAGCGGCGTTGCTTCTTATACAGGTTGGGACTTAGGAATGCTTCGTTTTGTGTTTGTACTTAGTATTTTTCTTTTTGGTTCAGGTATTATTCTGTACTTGATTTTGTGGGCGATTGCTCCAGAAGCAAAATCATTGACCGATAAAATGCAAATGTCGGGCGAACCTATTACGCTTGAAAATATTGAATCGAACATCAAACGTACTTTACACAATGAAGAAAAATTAGAAGAACCGCTCACCAAAATCTTGTTATTGCCTTTCAGAATAGTATCACAAGTATTCAAAGCTTTAGGCCCATTTGCGGTATTTTTAGTAACGATTGCTCGTGTTTTTGTGGGTGGAATGATGGCTTTTACAGGCGTAGTATTGATTATTGCTCTTTTCTTCGTGCTTTTTATAGGACTTACAGCCGCAGAAGTTGCCCATGTTTATTTCTTTGATTTACCCGTTGGTTTGCTCTCACGTGATGCTTCTCCCTTATTATTCTTAGGCGTTTTCTTAGCGTCGATAGTGCCAGCTTTTGTCATTGCTTGTGCAGGGATTTCATTGATTATCCGTAGAAATTTATTTTCATCTATCGTTTGGCAAAGTACTTTGGGTGTATTCTTTATTGGTTTATTGCTTACCATGTACACAGGGCTAAAATATGCTAAAAACTTTGCAAAATCTGCTTCTGTTGAAGAAAATGTCACTTTTGATTTTGCTACTAAAACGCCAATTTTTGATGTAAACGCTACTTATTTAGACCAAGACTGGGAGCCATCGGTTGAACTTATCGGATATGAAGGTAATGTGATTAAAATCGAAAAAACTTATAGTGCCGACGGAATCGACAAAAATGATGCAGAAGAAAATGCTAAATCTGTAAACTACACGATTGTTCAGAAAGATTCTGTTTTGAGATTTGATGATAGATTTGAATTCAAAGACAATGCTAAATTCCGTGACCAGAGAATCCGAATGAAAGTATATATACCTTTTGAAAAATCATTCTCGATGACTCGTGGTTTTGCAGGTTTTGTAAGAAATACTTTTGATAGCGGTTATTTTGATGAAAGCAATGGCGATTTATTCAAAGGTTCGTTGTGGAAATTTAATAAAGATGGAGAATTAATCTGCCAAAATCGTCTTCCACAGTTATCTTCTCAGGACAATCAAGATGAGTATAATAATGATTCAGACGATTTTCAGCAAGGCGTAGCTATCCAAACATTGCCATTAAAAGATTTTGAATATATCGACATCAAATTGGGTGGCGTTACCGATGTACAAGTTCGCCAAGGAGATGAGTATAAAGTAGAAATCAGTGGGACAAATTCTGATATTTTGAGTAGCATTCAAGCCCAAATTAAAAACAATACTTTGGTTTTTGAATCGAAAGGAAATGCAACGGCTTCGGACATTTATGAAATTCATATTACGATGCCGAGGCTCAAAGGCTATTTTATCAAAGGAAGTGTTGGTACAAGTAAAATCAAATATTTTGAAGGAGAAACCTTGGAGCTTGGTCTTGAAAATGGTTCAATCCTTAAAATAAAAGGTAGATACAACGAACTAAACGCCAAATTAGCCAATGAAGCAAAATTAGAATCTTTTGATTTGGAAGTAAATAAAGCCAAAGTAGAAGTAAATAATATGGCTTCAGCAGAAATTAATGTAAATGAAAAATTAGAAGCAAAAACTACTTCTATGGGAACGATTCATTACCGAGGCGAACCATCTATTACTCGCTCAGTACAAGCAGGTGGCTCGGTAACGAAAGACCGTGAGTAAGTGCTGTTTTTATCCTTTGCAAAAACCTTCTATAAAAATTAGAAAGTAAATGCAACGTTTAACCTCTAAATTTCATCTAATAATCGGCGAAGCAAAAAAGCTTGATAAAAAACAAATCGCCATTCAATTCAACAGTTAAACAATGTTTAAAAAACTATGAAAACTAAACCCTACTTTCGTAACACAGTATTGATGTTTTTTTTGTTAGGATTTGCTCAAGTCCTTTTGGCACAAAATACAAAAGAGTATGCCTTGAAAGGTTTTGATAAATTAGAAATGTCGAGTGCTTTTGTGATTGATGTAAAACATGGAAGTTCTTATAAAGTATCAGTAGATGCCGAGCGTTCGGAGGATATTGACGACTTGGAAGTAAAAATTAGCGGTGGAACTTTGATTGCTAAATACCGTGATGGAAGAGCTTGGCGTTGGAACAATAATCGCAAACGTGTTACTTTTACGATTGTAATGCCTACGCTTCGTCAAGTAGATTTTTCGGGAGCTACAAAATCTAAAATTTCTGGTTTTGATGATTTAGAAGATATTACTTTGAAATTCTCGGGTGCGGCTTATGCTGAAATCAATATCAATGCCGACAAAGTAAATTTAGATTGCTCGGGTGCTTCAAAAATCAAATTGAACGGTAAAACGTCAAAATTCAATTTTGATGTTTCAGGAGCAAGTAATGTAGATAGTTTCAATCTTACAGCTCGTGATGTCGATGCGGAACTTTCTGGAGCAAGTTCTGTGAGAATTAGTGCTGTAAAAACGTTGAACGTAGAAGCAAGCGGAGCGTCATCTTTGCGTTATCGTGGACAGCCTTCTGTTCGTTCGGATGTTTCTGGAGCTTCTTCTGTGAGAAGTGCGGAATAATTTGAAAAATTTGCTTTAATTTAGGCTTTAAGCAATAGGCTGTAAGCAGTAAGCAGAATACTTTTATCGTAAAAAATATACATTTTGCCTATTGCCTAAAGCCAACAGCTTAAAGCAAAGTATTTCATTACTGATTTTTTGAAAACCCTGTAAGAAAGAACTCTTGCAGGGTTTTTGATGTTTTAGATAAATAGTAAATTTACAGCAAAAGCATTTTGCTCTTTGTGAGTATAATTTTTGAATATAAATCCTATGCAACAATACGATTTGATAATTATCGGTGGCGGCCCTATTGGTTTAGCCTGTGGACTCGAAGCCCAACAAGCTGGTTTGAATTATGTAATTATAGAAAAAGGCTGTTTGGTCAATTCTTTGTATAATTATCCATCAAACATGACTTTTTTCAGTACTTCTGAAAGATTAGAAATTGGAAACGTTCCTTTTGTTTCAAATAATGCAAAACCTACTCGTTCGGAAGCTTTAGAATATTATCGTCGTGTGGCTATTCACCGAAAATTAAACATTCAGTTGTTTGAAACCGTAGAAGAAATAAAAGCCGTAGAAGGGGCAGAAAATATACTTTATGAAGTAGCTACTTCCAAAAAAAACTATCAAGCCAATCACATCATTATTGCCACAGGTTTTTATGATATTCCGTATTTGATGAATGTTGAAGGCGAAAATTTGCCTAAAGTAACGCATTACTACGAAGAGCCTCATTTTTATGCTTTACAAAAAGTAGCCGTGGTAGGGGCAAACAATTCTGCCGTGGATGCAGCTTTGGAAACTTGGCGAAAAGGAGCAGAAGTAACCATGATTATTCGTCAGAACGAGATTGGAAGCCGAGTAAAATATTGGGCAAAACCAGATATTGAAAACCGTATCAAAGAAGGTTCAATCAAAGCCTATTTTGAATCAGAAGTAGCTGCCATTCGTCCTTTTGAAATAGATATTAAAACACCCGAAGGCATCGTGACGATTGAAAATGATTATGTAATAGCGATGACGGGCTACCAACCTAATTTAGATTTTTTAAGAAAAATTGGCGTTACTTTATCCGCCGATGAAGTAATGAAACCGACTTACAGCGAAGAGTCACAAGAGACGAATTTACCCAATGTATATTTAGCAGGGGTAATTTGTGGAGGGATGAATACGCACTCATTGTTTATCGAAAATTCAAGAGTACATGCTACTAAAATCATTCAAAAAATTACAGGTAAAACTTTAGAAAATCTATACGCATAACCTGTTCTATGATTTAGTCTCCTTATATTTCAGTACAGAGAAAGAGCGAAAATTTGACTGTTTTGCATCAGATTTTCGCTCTTTTTTGCTTTACAATACTGCTTTACAAAATTTATTTATCGACAGTCCACGAATTATCGTCATTCACCGACAGACTTCTGTATTTGGTCGAAAATTGTCAAATTCTAAGAGAGACCTATGCAATTTTTGTGTTGTTTCTGTGTCTAATGGTTGTTTTTGAGGATTTTCCATTTATCTCAAATTCAAGCCATTTGTACTTTTTAAATTTTACGTCTAATTAATCAAAGTAATTTTGAAGCTTCAAAGAGCGCTAAACAATTTTAAAATACATTTTATGAAAAAATTATTATTATCTCTTACTTTAATTTGCATCAGCTACCTAAGTACCTTGGCTCAGTTCCCGATGGGTGGAATGGGAGGCATGGGCGGTGGCCGACAAAAAGAACAAGCTGCCATTCCCGGAACGGCTCAGGCTGCACCTAAAGGTTCTGCTAAAATCACTGGTTATGTGATTGACTCGGCGGCTACTCAAGCCGTTGAATTTGCCAGCGTCGCACTTTTATCGAAAGCAACTAATAAACCTGTTGATGGAACTGTTTGCGACGATAAAGGTAAATTTGTACTCAATAAAATTGCTACTGGCGACTACATTTTAGCCATTACTTTCTTGGGTTATCAATCAAAAAGAGTCCCTGTAAAAATTGCTAACAAAAATGATGATATTGATTTAGGTGTAATCAAATTGACTCAGAGCAATCAAGTTTTACAAGAAGTAACTGTTGAAGGACAACGTTCTTTAATCGAAGATAAAGTCGATAGAATGGTCTATAACGCAGAAAAAGATGCCAGCAACAAAGGTGGAGACGCTACTGATGTACTTAGAAAAGTACCTTCTTTATCGGTTGATTTAGACGGAAACGTTACGCTTCGTGGTAGTCAAAACGTGAAAGTGTTAATCAACAACAAACCTTCTACAATCGTAGCAAGTAGTATTGCTGATGCCTTGAAACAAATTCCTTCAGACATGATTAAGTCGGTTGAAGTAATTACTTCTCCTTCGGCAAAATATGATGCAGAAGGTTCATCCGGGATTATCAACATCATTACTAAAAAGAATACTTTACAAGGTCTAACCTTGAATTTGGACAGTAGCGTTGGTATTCGTGGAGCTAATTTATCCTTGAATGGAAATTACAGAAAAGGAGCAATGGGCTTCTCTTTGGGTGGTTTTGGTCGTTCAAACTACAATGTAACGGGTGAGTTTGTGAATACACAATTATCAAAAACCAATGGCGTATTGAACGGAACAAGTACTACGCAAAGTGCTTCTACTCGTAACAACGGCTTGTTTGGTTCTTATCAGTTCGGTTGGGATTGGGACATCAACAAAAACAATTCTATCACTGCTTCTGCTCGTTATGGTGCAAGAAACCAGAATACTTATCAAGATGCTTTGTCAACCATCATTAAAAGAGCTGACGGTACAAGTACTTCTACAATCCGTGATGTTGATACAAAAGACAATTCTGGAACAGTGGATTTGAACGTTGATTATACTCATACTTTCAAAAAACCACAACAAGAATTTAGCTTGTCGGCACAATATAGCCGTAACGACCGTAAAAATAATTTTACCAACACTATTTATGGTTTGCCAGATTCTTTAGTGCAATTAGGTAGAAATATTGTTACGAATATCAACCCAAGCTATAACCAAGAAACAACAGTACAAGCTGATTATCAATCACCAATTGGTAAAACACAATTGATTGAGTTTGGTGGAAAAGGAATTTTCAGACAAGTAAACAGTACGTTTACACAAATTGGTAACAATGGTGCATTAGACTATGACCAAAACATTGCGGCTTCGTACTTCTCTTATACGCTGACGACTAAGAAAAAATATAGTATTAAAGCAGGTGGTCGTTATGAACATACCGACATCAGTGCAGTACAAACGGCAGAAGGTGGAGCAAAAACGAATATTACTATTCCGAGTTATGGAACATTCGTACCAAGTTTCAATGTTTCTAAAAGCTTGAAAGGTGGAACTACTTTGAAATTGGCTTATAACCGCCGTATTCAAAGACCATCTTTACAGTTCTTGAATCCAAACCGTAATGCTTCAAACCCTTCAAACGTAACCGAAGGTAATCCATACTTATCGCCAGAATTTACTAACAACTATGAGTTTACGGTAAATACATTTTTCAAAAATACTTTCTTGACTACGGCTTTGTTTATGCGTAATACTACTGGTTCTATCCAAAGCTTACGTACAACCCAAACAGATGCCCAAGGAAAGCCTTATATCCTTACTACCTATGAAAACATCGGTAACGAAGATGCCTATGGAATGAACTTGTTCGGAAACATCAACCTTTCTAATAAATTACAATTAGGTGGAGGTACAGATGTGTATTATGCTTTGTTGAAAAACAATAATCCAGACCCACTTTTAAATGCTAAAAACGAAGGATGGGTAGCAAGTTTCAGATTCTTTGGTAGCTATAATTTATCAAACGGATGGGGCTTACAAGCGTTCTCGTTTTACCGTGGTCGCCAAGTACAATTGCAAGGAAGTCAAGGAGGTTTTGGTATTTATAGTTTGAGTATCAAAAAAGACCTTCCAAACAAAAAAGGAAGTATTGGTTTTGGTGCAGAAAACTTCTTTACGCCAGGTGGTTTCAAAATCAACAACAGTATCGAATCTTCAACGATTTCGCAGTCGAGTACCAATACTTTACGTAACATGAACTTTAAAATTAATTTCAGTTACCGTATTGGTAAAATGAGTTTCGATACGCCTAAGAAGAAAAAGAAATCTGTGAATAACGATGACTTGAAAGACGGAGGCGATAACGGTGGAGGCGGTCAGCAACAACAACCAGCCGCAGCACCAGCAGCAGGTGGCGGTCGTCCAAGATAGTAACCATTTTTCAATTGATAGTTTTAGTTTAGTTTATTAAAGCGGTTTTGAGCAATCAAGACCGCTTTTTTTGTGCCTTTTACTGAAGGAATGCTAAGTACTTTATCAATTTTTTTAAAAATTGAGTACTTTTTGGAAGACGAAAATAAATACATATAGAAAATAATATCATCCATCTTTTTAAATAAATATCCATTGTTTCCCTTGACCATAACAGTGAATTTTGTATTGTAAAGTTTATAATATTTTCAATATTTTATTTTACTATTTTAATGAAAATCTAACAAAATTTAACTATTATAAGATTGGATATGAAACAATTATTACAAAAAAGCAAAAGGATAGCCTATGGTTTTATCCTTTTGGCTGTCACAGGATTTTCGACTTTTGCCCAAAGGTCGGTTACTGGGAAAGTAACAGGAAACAATAATGAAACGCTTGCGGGTGTAAGCATTTTTGAAAAACAAACTAAAAAAGGTACTACCACAGCACTGGATGGTACTTACAAAATAGATGTTCCTGCCAATGCTGTATTGGTTTTTAGTTTTGTGGGTTTCAAGTCGCAAGAAGTTGCCGTGGGCAATAAAACCAATATTAATGTAGAACTCGCCGTAGATGTACAAGCCTTAGAGGAAGTAGTGGTAGTTGGTTACGGACAAGTGAAAAAGAGTGATTTAACGGCTTCGGTTTCGAGTATCAAAGGAGATGTAATTAAAGAATTTCCAGTTTCTTCATTAGACCAAGCTTTACAAGGTAGAGTAGCGGGGGTACAAGTATCTCAATCTTCTGCTGCACCGGGTGGCGGGCTTTCGGTAAGAGTAAGAGGCCCAAACTCAATTCTGAGTGGTTCAGAACCTTTGTACGTAATTGATGGATTACCGATTTATCCAGATAATAATGCTCTCGGAACTGGCGGTAACAGACAGCCTTCAAATGCTTTGGCAATGCTAAACCCGAACGATATTGAATCAATAGAAGTACTGAAAGATGCTTCTGGAACGTCTATTTATGGGTCAAGAGGTGCGAATGGTGTGGTGATGATTACGACAAAACGTGGTAAAGAAGGCGATGGACGTTTAACTTATGACGCTTCGTACTCCATGCAAGATATTTCAAGAAAAATAGATGTAATGCGTGCAGACGACTACATGAAGTACATCAATAAATTGGAAGTAAGCCAAGGCGGAGCTGGGCGATACAGTGCTTCACAAATTAGTGCGGCTGGTGCAGGCACAAATTGGTTGGATGCCGTTACTCGTCAAGGAAATATTCAAAGTCATCAATTGACTTTTTCGGGTGGTACAAAAGGAATGCGTTATGCTTTTAGTGGGAATGTTCTTGATAACCAAGGGGTTATTATTAGTACTGATTTCAAACGTTATGGTTTTCGTATGAATTTAGACAATGATTTCTTGGGCGGAAAAGCTACTTTGAGTAATAGTTGGTCGTACAGCCATTTAGAATCAAGCAATGTACCAACGGATAGAGGAGGCCCGGGTGGTTTAATTATCACAGCACTTGGTTTAGACCCAACCGTTTCTATTTACGACCAAAATGGAAATTATAATTACCCAAGTTATGATGGCCGTTTTAGCATTAATCCAGTAGCAGAAGCAAAACAAGGCTACGACAAAGATGTTACCAACCGTATTTTTGGTACTTCTGGGGTTACTTTTAATATCATCGAAGGCTTAAAATTTAAAACAAGCCTTGGGGTTGATGTAGTAAGTGCCAATCGTAAATCTTTCTATAATAGTTATACACGCTTGGGTCGCCAGAATGGTCGTGTTTTAGATAAATTCAATCGTAATGTGATGAATTTATTGAATGAAAATTTATTGACTTACTCTAAAACCTTGAGTAAAGGACATAACATTGACTTGACGGCAGGTTATACCAATCAGCACGAAATTAACCAATATGATGCCGCTTCTTCTTGGGGTTTACCTTCGGATGATGTCAATTCAATGAATTTGCAAAATGGTGCAAAACCACAAACGCCTTTTTCAGGAAGACAAGAATGGAATTTGGAGTCATTTATCGGAAGAGTAAACTATTCTGCTTTGGATAAATACTTATTGACGGTAACGGTTCGTAGAGATGGTTCTTCAAAATTTGGTCCAAATAATAAATGGGCAACTTTCCCTTCGGCTGCAATCGGTTGGAAAATCGCCAATGAAGAATTCTTCAAAAACTCTAAAGTTTCGGAAGTTATCAACGACTTAAAACTGCGTGCCAGTTATGGGGTTACGGGTAATTCAAATATTCCGCCGTATCAGTCAGTTTCTGGTTTAGTGCCTTTCAATTATATTTTTGGAGGACAATTAGCCGCTGGTTATGGTGCAAACAATATTGCGAATCCAGACTTGAAATGGGAATCGACAGCGATGTTGAACGTCGGCTTGAACACTCGTTTATTGAATAATCGTTTAGACTTAGCCGTTGACTGGTACAATACCAAAACTTCTGATTTATTACTCTACGTTTCTATCGCCCAAAGTACAGGTTTCAGTACAGTTTTGTTGAATTCAGGTTCATTAACCAACAAAGGAGTTGACTTTGAAGCTAATTATAAAGCAATTGACAAAGGAAATTTTAAATGGGATATTGGTGGAAATATCTCTTTTGTAAGAAATGAAATTACTGATTTAGGAAAAAGTACGCCCTACTTTGCCAGTAGCCCAAGTGGTCACTTAGGGATTGATGGAAGTTGGGTAGAAGCTGGCAATCCGATTGGTGTTTGGCGTGGTTATGAGTACGCTGGATTATTCAAAACGGATGCAGAAGGAGCGAGCTATTCAGCCAAAGCAGGTTATCCAAAATACACAGATGTAAACGGAGATGGCAAATATACTTCTGATGACTACAAGATTATTGGTAATCCAAATCCAAAATTTGTGTGGGGTTTGAATACTTCATTGAAATACAAAAACTTCGATTTAGGCGTGTTTTTCAGAGGAGTACAAGGCAACCAAATTCGTAACCTACAACAGTCTGAAATCGGCGATGGTGTGCAGAAAATCAATCAGTTAGCAAATATCTTGACGGATTCTTGGAGTTCAGAAAACCAAAATGGTACTCGTCCTGTGATTGACGGTAGAAGAGATTTTATTTCATTCCGTAAGTCTTCATTCTTTATTCAAGATGGTTCTTTTATTCGTCTTCAAAATGTTTCGTTGGGTTATAGAATTCCTGTCAACAATAAGTTTATTCGTTCGGCAAGAGTATCAGTAAGTGGACAAAATTTATTCTTGATTACGAAGTACAAAGGCTTTGACCCAGAAGTAAACAATAGCGGACAAAGTAATTTGAACCGTGGCGACGACTACGATGCTTACCCAAGAGCCAGAACAATTACTTTCGGTTTAAATCTTGGTTTCTAAGTTTTATTAAAATATAGCTCATTTAAAATTAGATACTTAGCAATGAAAAATTTCATTTTTAACAATACAAAATCTCTATTGGTTTCAGCCATTATGCTGTCGGCAACGGGATGTTCGGATTTGAAAGAAAATCCAGATTTTATTAATCCAATTACTTTTTATCAATCTGCCAAAGAACTTGAATTGGGCGTAAATGCTGTTTACGATGACCTTACGATGGGTAATGGCGATTGGTTCAATCACTTTTATAATCGTTATGTGTTTGAATGTTTGGTGGGGTATCAAGTCGGTTGGGAAAAAGGGCCACTTCAATACAATTTAGGAAACATCAGTCCTTCCGACGACTACATTAATGCTTATTGGGAACAATGTTATCGTTCGATAGATCGTGCCAATAATATCATCGAAACGGCTGATAAAATACAAGACCCAGCCAATGCGGATAAAGTAAAACGCATTAAAGCAGAAGCTCAGTTTTTAAGAGGTTTTTACTATTATGAATTGGTAAGATATTTTGATAATCCTCCTTTGAAAATTACTTCAACCCAGAGCTACAACGATTTGCCAAGTAATGAAGGCGGAAAACAAAAAGTACTTGAGCAAATTTATGCAGATTGTACTGCCGCTGCCAGTGCTTTGCCTGCCTCATACACGGGTGCGGATGCTGGTAGAGCAACCAAATGGGCTGCCAAAACTTTGTTGATGAAGGCTCAATTATGGGGACAAAAATGGGCAGAAGCCAAAGCTACTTCTGAAGATATTATCAATAATAGTGGATTGTCGCTTTATGCAGATTTTGGCAATAACTTTGACTTGGCTCATAAAAATCAAGGAGAAAGAATTTTTGAAGGACAAGCTTCTGCCAAAGTAAATTCATCAGAATACACCAATAACTCTGCACACTTTAACCCCGAAGACTATCCAAGTGATTTGGGCGGTGCAGGTTGGAGTTGGCTGAGTGCTACGAAGGATTTCAGAATGTCTTACAAAAGTAATGACAAAAGAATTGACGCTACTTTTATAGAATCGTACCCAACTGGACGTACTGCTAAAAATTCAAAAGGGGAATTTCCGATGGTGAAATGGAGCGAAAAAGCAGATTATAACCTTTCTCGTTTTGGTGGTTTAGTTGACCCAAATGCTAATCCAAATAATCCTTCTGAGTTGATTTTCAGTAAAGCATGGTCAGGAAAATTAGTGGAATTGAATACAAACTGGTCAACAACCGAGAAAAATACCATTTATTTACGCTTTGCCGATGTATTACTTGGGCATTCGGAAGCTTGTAATGAAAGCGGACAAGGCGACGCTTTTGCAAGCATCAATAAATTACGTGAAAGAGCTGGTTTAGAGCCTTTGAAAGGGCTTTCGCAATCGGCTTTGAGAGATGCAATTATTGATGAAATGATGCACGAATTTGCTTTTGAGCAAGTGGGTTATCCAGAGCTTCGTCGTAAAAGTAAGTTTGGCGGAAATCCAGATTATCTCGGAGCGTACATCAAACGCTATTCAGATACTTATAAAGTTGGAAGAACTGTAAAAGCGAAAGATTATGTATTGCCGATTCCGTTAATTGAAATTCAAGGAAATCCAAAAGTGAAGCAAAACCCTGAATGGCAATAGTTTTTGATTGAAAAAATTAGTTTAAATATTCCAAATCACTAAGATTTGGAATATTTTGTTTTTTTGAAAATGAGTGATTGACTCAACCTCTGTTTAAAATGAGCGAACGCTATGAAAATATTTCCAATACTTTTCCTCTTGCTTTTTTGTGCTTGTCAACCTGAAAAAGAAAAACTCTTTACAGTAATGCCTTCTTCAGAAACGGGCATTACTTTTCAGAATACTGTCATTGAAAATGATTCTTTCAACCTGATTGATTACTATTATGTCTATAACGGTGGCGGTGTTGCCGTTGGCGATATTAATAATGATGGTTTGACGGACGTGTATTTTACAGGAAACCAAGTAGCCGATAAATTGTATTTGAATTTGGGAAGTACAGAAAAATCTGCTTTCAAATTTGAAGATATTTCCGAAAAAGCAGGCATCAAAAAAGGAGGTTGGAGTACGGGCGTAACAATGGCGGATGTGAATGGCGACGGACTCTTGGATATTTACGTTTGTAAATCAGGAAATTATCCATCTTTTCAGCGAGCCAATCAATTATACATTAATCATTCAAGCGGAGGAAAAATTCGTTTCATCGAATCGGCAAAAGCGTATGGTTTGGCCGACACAACTTTCAGTAACCAAGCCGCTTTTTTTGATTTTGATAAAGACAATGATTTAGATTTATTTCTTATCACAAGTACAAATTCTACCCGTAATCCCAACGCTTTGGTAGCTCCCATTACAGATGGAAGTGGATTATCTGCCGATAAACTTTTTCAAAATAATGGCAATGGTACTTTCACTGATATTTCTCGAAAAGCAGGAATTTTACACGATGGCATGAGTTTGGGTTTATCCATTGCCGACGTAAATGAAGATGGTTGGGAAGATATTTTTGTAGGCAATGATTTCCTTTCAAACGATTTACTCTACCTCAACAATCACGACGGTACTTTTACTGAATCAGCCAAAGAAAGTTTTGAACATCACAGCCAGTTCTCGATGGGAACGGATGTAGCAGATATTAATAATGACGGCAAGTTTGACATCATGTCTGTTGATATGCTTCCTGCTGATAACGAGCAACGAAAAAAAATGGCGGGGCCAGCCAATTATGTGCAGTACGAACAAAGTTTAGCTTTGGGGTATCATCCGCAATTTATGCGAAATATGTTGCATTTGAACCTCGGAAAAACGCCTGATGGCAAGGTGCATTTTTCTGAAATTGCTCAGTTGGCAGGCGTTCATAGCACCGATTGGAGTTGGTCGCCTTTGTTTGCCGATTTTGATAACGATGGAAACAAAGACCTATTCATCAGTAATGGCTATTTGCGAGACATTACCGATTTGGATTTTGTAAGCTACAATGCAGAAATGGCTCAGGCAAGTACTTCAAAAAAGGAAGTGGACGACTTGATGAAAAAGGGTGCTTTGAAGATGAATACCCTTAAAAAAGTAAATTATTTGTTTCACAATAATGCTGATTTAACCTTTAAAGATATTTCAAATGATGCCTTTGGCGATTTTCCTTCGCTTTCAAATGGTGCGGCTTATGCCGATTTTGACAATGATGGAGATTTAGATTTAGTTGTAAACAACATCAATCAAGAGGCTTTTTTATTGAAAAATAACACGCCTTCAAAAGCCTTTTTAAAAGTAAAATTACAAGGTACAGCACAAAATACTTTTGGTTTGGGAACAGAGGTTACGCTATTTCAACAAGGAAAATTGCAGAAAATTCATCAGTCAGTTACCAAAGGTTTTCAGTCTTCCAGTGATTTTTTAATTCATTTTGGTTTGGGCAAAAACCCGAAAATTGATTCTTTACAAATACTTTGGTCAGACGGAAAATCGCAGACGATTAAAAATATTAAGCCCAATCAAACCTTGATTGTTGATTATAAAAATGCACATTTCAACACAGTAAGCAAACCAAATCCTTCGAGAATATTTAGGGATGAATCTGCCATTTTTAAAGATTATGTCCATCAAGAAGAACCCTACATGGACTACAATCAGGAAACTTTATTGATGCACAAACTTTCACAACAAGGGCCTAAAATGACTGTTGGCGATGTGAATGGCGACGGCTTAGAAGATTTTTTTGTGGGAGGTTCGTATTTGCATGAAGGAAAATTATTCATTCAGAAGCCCAATGGAAAGTTTCAACAAACTGCCTTGACCAAAGAAAATCAAGAGAAAAATGAAGAGGATGTGGGCGTATTATTTTTTGATGCAGACAGTGACAAGGATTTGGATTTATACATCGTTAGTGGTTCAAACGAGTACTTCGATGGCTCAGAATATTATCAAGATCGCCTATTCTTGAATAATGGGAAAGGAAGTTTTACACTGACAAAGAACCACTTGCCCAACATTGGGCATAGTGGTTCTTGTATTATAGCAAATGATTTTGACCACGACGGAGATTTGGATATTTTCAGAGGAGGAAGGCTAAATCCTTTGCAATATCCAAAAGCTGGCGAAAGCTATTTGTTGAGCAACGAAGGCGGTTATTTTAAAGATATTACAGACAATGCTGCTCCTAATTTGCGAACAGTCGGCATGGTTACTTCGGCAGTTTGGGCTGATGTTGACCATGATTCTTGGGAAGATTTAATCGTCGTTGGCGAGTGTATGCCCATTACTTTGTTTCAAAATAAGCAAGGGAAATTGGTAGAAACCAATACTTTCCCAGCCTCAAACGGTTTGTGGAATTGTATCAAAGCTGCTGATTTTGACAAAGATGGCGACATCGACTTTGTGGTAGGAAATCTCGGAACAAATAATCGTTACCAATTTTCAAAGCAAGAACCGCTGACCATTTACGGGGCAGATTACGACAACAATGGGCGTTGGGATGCCATCCCTTCTTATTTCTTAAAAGGTCTTGAATACCCGATTCCCTCCAGAGACGAGCTTGTTCGGCAAATTCCTTCTTTCAAAGCCAAGTTTAATACTTACGCATTGTATGCGAAAGCTACTATGAATGATGTACTTTCTGAAGAACAACGCAAAGCTGCGACGATAACAAAAGTGTTTCTTCAAGAGAGTATTTACCTTGAAAATTTGGGAAATAATACCTTTAAATTCAAGGCTTTGCCTAATGCTGTTCAGTGGTCTGTTTGCCAAGATATTTTGATAGAAGACTTGGATGCAGACGGAAATTTAGACATGATTTTAGTGGGAAATGATTATGGTGTAGAACCCGTTGCAGGGCGATACGATGCCTCTTTCGGAACGGTTTTGAAAGGAAATGGCAAAGGCGATTTTGAAGTACTGGCTTTAGAAAAAACAGGTTTTTTCGCCGATGGAGATTGCAAAAGTATCATTTCAATTCACCATTCAAGTACTAAAAAGTCGGTGATTGTTTCTCGGAATAATGCTGCTTTAAAAGTATTGAGTTTTGTTAAGGAACATTTACGATAAAAATATTAATCATAAAATTATCCATTAAAATCCACATAAACTCTATGGTTTTAGGCTCTTGAAATGAGTTGTTTTGTAGAAATATTTGAATCAAACAAAAGAAAGATTTTTAAAATGAATAAAAGACAATTACTGATTAGTTTATCTATCTTAGGATTTTTTTTGGTTTTCTCCTTCGATATTTTTGCCCAACAGAAAATTTCATTAGCAGGAACTTGGGAACTAAAACTTGACCCACAAGACAAGGGACTTCGTGAACATTGGTGGGAAGTTTCCTATTCAGAAAAAGTACAATTACCCGGGTCGTTAACTGAAAATGGCAAAGGCGACGACATTACTTTACAAAGCCCTTGGACGGGCGATGTGATTGATAGTAGCTACTATTTTTCTGAAAAATACGCTAAATATCGCCAAAATGATATAAAAATCCCTTTTTGGTTGAAATCCACAAAGTATTTTGCAGCTCCTGCTTGGTACAAAAAGAAAATTAATATTCCTGAAAATTGGACTAAAAAAACAGTTGTTTTGAACTTAGAACGTTGTCATTGGGAGACCAGTGTTTTTGTGAATGGCAAGTTTGCAGGTACACAAAATAGTTTAGTTACGGCACATCAATATGATATTACAGGGCTTTTGAAAGAGAAAAATAATGAGATTGTGATTCGTGTTGACAACAGAATTAAAATCTATATTGGCCCCAATTCATCAAGTATTACCGAACACACACAAACCAATTGGAACGGAATAGTTGGGGAGATTTCTTTGGAAGCCAAAGCCACTACGAATATAGAAGATATTCAGATTTTTCCCCATCTTTCTACTTCATCAGTACAGATTGAACTGGGCTTGAAGCAGGCAAGAAATCAGACTTTTAAAGGAAAAGTAATTTACCAAGTACAAAGTCTGCAAGGAAACAAAACGCTTTTGCCAGCACAAGAAGAAGCAGTGAATGTTTCAACGGAAACGACTAAGCTTAGTACTATTTATCGCATTCCAAACCCAGCTCTTTGGGATGAATTTTCTCCTAATTTATACCAACTAAAAACGCAATTAGTGGATGAAAAAGGAACAGTCATTTCTGAAAAAGTATCGACTTTTGGAATGCGTGAAATGTCAACGATTGGCTCTCGAATTGCCATTAATGGTCGCCCGATTTTCTTGCGTGGCGATGTAGATTGTGCAGGTTTTCCATTGACGGGATATCCTTCTACCGAGCGTACTTTTTGGAATAAAATCTTCACAACCATCAAAAGTTATGGACTCAACCACTTGCGTTTTCACTCTTGGTGTCCTCCAGAAGTTGCCTTTCAAGTGGCAGATAGTTTGGGCGTTTATTTGTATGTAGAAAGTCCCCTTTGGGCAAACCAAGGAAGTGCCGTTGGCACTGGCGGTTTGGTCGATGATTTTATTTACAAAGAATCAGAACGCATTTTGAAAAATTATGGTAATCATCCTTCTTTTTGCATGATGTCTTACGGTAATGAACCAGCGGGTATCAACCAAAATGAATTTCTTGGAAAATGGGTTGAGCATTTCAAACAAAAAGATACTCGTCGTTTATATACCAGCGGTGCAGGTTGGCCAATTTTGTCCGAAAATCAATTTAATATTCACTCGGATGCTCGTATTCAGCGTTGGGGCGAAGAGACGAACAGTATTATCAATAAAGAAAAACCCAATACAACTTACGACTGGCGAAAAAGAACTGGCGGCACAGCCAATCAGCCTTATATTAGCCATGAAATTGGGCAATGGTGTGCGTACCCCAACTTAAAGGAAATATCGAAATATACAGGTGTTTTGAAGGCAACTAATTTTGAGATTTTCAAAGAAACTTTAGAAGCCAAAGGCATGGGAAACCAAGCAGAAGATTTCCTTTATGCTTCTGGGCGTTTACAAACACTTTGCTACAAAGCCGATATTGAAGCCGCTTTGCGTACTCCCGGTTTTGGTGGATTTCAGTTATTGGGCTTGCATGATTTTCCCGGACAAGGTACAGCATTGGTCGGTGCTTTAGATGCTTTTTGGGAATCAAAAGGCTATACTTCGCCCGAAGAATATCGTACTTTTTGTAATACTACCGTTTTGTTAGCTCGTTTTCCATCTTTGATTTATACCAATCAGGAAAATATGGAAGCTACTTTAGAGATGGCTCATTTCGGAGCAAAAGCTTTAAAAAATGCTAAAATCCTATGGCAGATTGTAGATGAATCGGGCAAAGTACAGCGAAAAGGATTTTTTATCAAAGAACAAGTGGATATTGATAATGTACAAAGCATCGGTCAGCTAAAAGAATCATTATCAAGCTTTACGAAAGCTCAGAAATTAGTCTTGAAATTAAGTATTGAAGGTACTGATATTAAAAATAGCTGGGATTTTTGGGTTTATCCTGCCAAACTTTCGGTAGCATCTGCTACTGGGAAAGTAGTAATTGCTGAATCATTAAATCCTGAAATTATACAACAATTAGAAGCTGGCAAAACGGTTTTATTGTTAGCTTATAATCAAGTAAAAAAAGGAAAAGGAGCAGAAGTAAAAGTTGGTTTTTCAAGTATTTTCTGGAATACAGCTTGGACAAGCGGACAAGGTCCACACACTTTGGGAATTACCTGTAATCCGAAAAGTCCAATTTTCAATGAATTTCCAACAGAATCTTTTAGTAACTATCAGTGGCAAGATATTATGAGTCATTCACAAGCGATAATTCTGGACGAATTCCCCATTTCTTTGAAGGCAAGTATTCAACCAATTGATACTTGGTTTGAAAATCGCCGACTTGCTTTGGCTTTTGAGGCAAAAGTTGGCAAAGGCAAATTGATGGTTTGTAGCATTGATTTAACCAATAATATCGATCAACGTCCTGCTACTCGTCAGTTGAAATATAGTTTATTAAAATACCTCAACAGTAAAGCTTTTAACCCAACTCAAGCATTAGAAGTATCTGCTTTGCAAGCTTTGTTTGAAAACAAAAAATAGTCTTTTTTTTACATCTCCACTGTGTTTTGTAAAACCTTAACCAAGAAATTACACACGAAATTATGGATAATCAATTTGTGAATGTTTGGGAAGAAACGGTCGTGATTCCTACTTATGGCATTGGAAAGCCAGAGAAGAATCCAATGTTTTTAGAGAAAAGAGTCTATCAAGGCAGTAGCGGTGTGGTTTATCCGCACGCTGTCATTGAAAAAATAGAAGATACCAAAGAAGATAAAAGTTATCATGCCATTTATCTGGAAAATCAATATTTGAAAATTATGATTTTGCCAGAATTGGGAGGAAGAATCCAAATGGCTTATGACAAAATAAAACAACGCCATTTTATTTATTACAATCAAGTGATAAAACCTGCTTTGGTGGGTTTAACAGGCCCGTGGATTTCGGGCGGTATTGAATTTAACTGGCCACAGCATCACCGTCCGAGTACTTTTGAAGCCATTGATTTTTCGATTGAAGAAAATGCCGATGGCTCAAAAACAGTTTGGGTTAGCGAAGTAGAAAGAATGTTTCGTACCAAAGGCATGGCAGGTTTTACCTTACATCCTGATAAAGCTTATTTAGAAATTCAAGGAGTATTGTACAACCGAACGAGTACTCCGCAGACTTTTCTTTGGTGGGCAAATCCAGCCGTGAAAGTAAATGATTATTATCAATCTGTTTTTCCGCCAGATGTTTACGCCGTTTTCGACCACGGAAAACGAGATGTTTCTTCGTTTCCAATCGCCAAAGGCACTTATTATAAAGTAGATTATTCGCCCGGAACGGATATTTCTTGGTACAAAAATATACCTGTGCCTACTTCTTATATGGCGATAAAATCGAAGTATGATTTTATGGGCGGTTATGAAAACGACAGCAAAGGTGGTTTGCTTCATGTGGCAAATCATCATGTTTCGCCTGGGAAAAAGCAATGGACTTGGGGAAATGGAGAATTTGGCTATGCTTGGGACAGAAATTTAACGGATGAAGACGGCCCATATATCGAATTGATGACTGGCGTTTTTACCGATAATCAACCTGATTTTTCTTGGATAATGCCCAATGAAGAGCGTCGTTTTGTGCAGTATTTTATGCCTTACAGCGAAATCGGTATTGTAAAAAATGCCACCAAAGAAGCGGCAATTAATTTGGAGTACGAAAATAATATCATCCATATCAAAGCTTACACGACGGCTTCGTACCCAAAAGCCAAGATTGAATTGAGCTTGAATGATAAAATTATTTTTGCCGACATCATTGATATTTCGCCAGCACAAACATTTCATCATTACTTGCCTTACTCGGATATTCAAGTGGAACAATTGCATTTGCGTTTATCAGCTTCCGATGGCACTGAATTAGTGGCTTATCAGCCAGAAGTACAAGTTGATAAAGAGATTCCTGCACCTGCAATGGCGGCAAAAATGCCTGCTGAAATTGAGAGTAATGAACAATTGTTTCTGACAGGACAGCACATTGAGCAGTATCGTCACGCAACTTATTTGGCGACAGATTATTATGAAGAAGTACTCCGCCGTGACCCACAAGATATTCGTTCAAACAATGCCATGGGCTTGTGGTATTACAAACGGGGACAATTTTTAAAAGCAAAACCGTATTTTGAAAAAGCCATTCAGACACTAACCCAAAGAAATCCAAATCCTTATGATGGCGAAGCATTTTTTAATTTAGGTTTATGCTTGACTAAATTGGGACTGTACTACGAAGCCTACGAAGTATTTTTTAAAGCCACTTGGAACGCCGCTTGGCAAGATAATGCTTATTTGGCTTTGGCAAGAATTTCTACCAGAAAAGGAAAATATGCACAGGCTTTAGAAGAAGTATCGAAGTCGATGATTAAAAACTGGCATGGTCATAACGCTCGCCATTTGAAAGTAGCCATTCTTCGCCATTTGAACAGAAAGGAAGAAGCTCTAAAATTAATTGATGAAAGTTTACAGATTGATCAATTCAATATGGGCTGTTTGTTTGAAAAATACCTCATTGAAAAGTCTTTTGATAAAAATTTAGCCAAAGAAACTTTCATCAGTTTTACTACACTTTTACGCCAAAATGTACATACATATTTGGAATACGCTACGGACTATTTAGACGCAGGTCTTTTTCAGGAAGCTGCCGATTTATTGTCTGTTCATCTTTCCGAAAGTAAGGAAGCCTACCCAATGTTGTATTATTTTATGGCATTTATCAATAAAAATTTAGGCGATACTTTACAGCAAAACCGCTTTCTGGAAAAAGCACAAGAAGCCAATCCTGCTTACGTATTTCCTAATCGTTTAGACGAAGTAGTTGTGCTTACTTGGGCAATAGAACAAAATCCATTAGATGCCAATGCCCATTATTTCTTGGGAAATTTTTGGTACGCCAATCGCCAATATCCCGAAGCAATTGCCTGTTGGGAGCGTTCAGCGACTTTAAATGATACTTTTCCTACGGTTTTCAGAAATTTATCTTTGGCTTATTTTAATAAACTCAACGATGGACAAAAGTCGCTTGAAGCAATGGAAAAGGCCTTTGCTTTAGACCCAAAAGATGCCAGAGTATTGATGGAACTCGACCAATTGTATAAAAAACTGAATGTGAATCCTCAAGTTAGATTGAAT
This sequence comes from Arcicella rigui, assembly GCF_034929435.1. Classification (NCBI taxonomy): domain Bacteria; kingdom Pseudomonadati; phylum Bacteroidota; class Cytophagia; order Cytophagales; family Flectobacillaceae; genus Arcicella; species Arcicella rigui. The sequence goes on along the minus strand of NZ_JAYFUM010000011.1, from coordinate 35,097 downwards.
TTATTAGAAAAAGACCTTGAAGTAAGTAACCAGCGAGATGATTTGTTTTTAGAAAGAATCACTTTGCATAATCAATTAGGAAATTATGAGAAAGCGGTTGAATTATTAGCGTCTCGACAGTTTCACCCTTGGGAAGGTGGCGAAGGAAAAGTAGTAGGACAGTACTTAATTTGTCATCTTGAATTAGCTAAAAAAGCTATTCTACATCAAAATTTTGAAAAAGCTCTAAGCTTGCTAAATGCCGCAGAAAAGTATCCAATCAATTTAGGGGAAGGCAAATTATTTGGCGTGCAGGAGAATGATATTTTCTATTTAAAAGGATTGGCTTACGAAGGTTTAGCAATGCCTGAAAAAGCAAAAGAAAATTTTCAGTTCGCAATGATAGGTTTAGACGAACCCGCACAGGCAATTTTTTATAATGATCAACAACCCGATAAGATTTTCTACCAAGGTTTAGCTTGGAAAAAATTAGGAAATCTTGAAAAAGCAGAAGCACTTTTTCATAAACTGATTGGCTTTGGAGAAGTTCATCAAAGTGATGAAGTAAAGATTGATTACTTCGCTGTGTCTCTGCCCGACTTACTGGTTTTTGATGCCGACTTGAACGAAAGAAATCGAATTCATTGCCTTTATTTAATCGCTTTGGGACATTTAGGTTTAGGATTTTATGAAGAAGCCCAAACTTTTTTTGACAGTATTTTAGCCCTCAATATCAATCATCAAGGAGCTATTTTACATAAAAATATGATTGACTTTTTGAAAAGTTTCTCGCTTTAGGCATTGGGCTGTAAGCTTTAGGCACTAAGCTATAAGCAAAAAAGTATCCTTTATTCCTGAATTTGGCTTTCAGCCAACAGACTATTGCCTACAGCCTAAAGCAGCATAAAAATTAATGTTTCCCCATTTTTCTAAAATCTCTTGGCGAAATTCCCATAACGGTAGTGAATACTCTACTGAAATGATAAGGGTCGTTATAACCAATTTGATAAGCAATTTCTTTTACTCTCAATTTGCTATATTCTAATAAACGACAAGCCTGCTGAATCTTGAGAAAAGTGAAAAAGTTGATAGGAGAGCTTTGCACTTTTTGGCGAAAAACTGCTGAAAAGTGTGAAGCTGACATTCCTGCAACTTCCGCTAATTGTTCTAAAGTAAGTGTTTCAGTAAGATGTGCTTTCATATAAGAAATCACAATACTGATGGGGTCTGCGTCGGATGATTGCTGTGGATTGGGATTGAAAACAGAAGCCTTGAAAGTAGTGAGAAAGTGCGAAAAACTGGTGTTTGCATAAACAATATTATCGTCGTTGAAAGACATCTCGATGTGTGAAATAATGTCATCAAACATTACTATTCGTTCGCTGTTGGGGGGCATCATAATCGGGGCATAATTTTCTGAATCATCTATTAAAAAATCAAGATAATGTGATGAACGAGAACCCGTAAAATGCACCCAGTAAATCGACCAAGGATTACTTAGGTTTGCCCCGTAACGGTGGGCAATATTGGCAGGTAAAATAAAAAAATGGTCAGGTTTTACAAGGTGTTTTTGTTGATTGATTTCAAACCAACCTTCGCCCTGCACACAGTAAATCAATATATGTTGCTGACAACCATATCTTCTTTCTCGTGCATGAAAACCCGCTTTTGGATAATAACCAATATCCGTAATGTGCAAGGCTTCAACTAATGGATGCTTGGCAATTCGGGTTAATAATTCATTAGGCATAATATAAGTTCGTTGCCCGACAAAGCCTTCTTGTTTCTCTATCATGGTTCAATACGTTTAGTAATATTATCTATGTTTTTCATCAAAACAGTCATGTAAAATTAACATAACGACTGGTAATTTTGCAATAAAATATTAGTATATTCAAATAATACTTATGGAAAAAGCTACGAACAATACTCGCTATACATTTTTGATTTCTTTTATTTCTGCTTTAGGCGGTTACCTTTTCGGCTTTGATTTTGCCGTAATTTCGGGAGCTTTACCATTTTTAAGAGAAGTATTCGCTCTGAATGCTTGGTGGGAAGGATTTTTAACAGGTTCATTAGCATTAGGTTGTATGTTGGGCTGCATGTTGGCTGGCAAAATTGCCGACAAGCATGGCAGACGACCAGCCTTAATGATTTCAGCCTTAGTTTTTGCTTTATCTTCTTTGGGAATGGCGTTTTCCAGTAATTTATCCATCTTTATTGTTATGCGATTTATCGCAGGTATCGGCGTTGGCATGGCTTCAATGCTTAGTCCGATGTACATTGCAGAAGTATCGCCTGCTGAAATTAGAGGAAGAAATGTCTCTATCAATCAACTCACAATCGTTATCGGAATATTGATTACCAATTTGGTCAATTACAAACTTTCTTTAATTGGTACAGAAGCTTGGCGATGGATGTTTGGCTTGGGGGTTATTCCTTCGCTTACTTTTTTTGTCGGTGTATTTTGGTTGCCCGAAAGTCCTCGTTGGTTGATTCAACATGGAAAAGTAGTATTAGGAGAAGCCATTCTAACTAAAATTGGAGGCAATGATTTCGCTCAAAAAACAATTCATGACGTAGAAAAATCTTTAGAAAATGTTCAGCAAGAATCTTTTAAATTACTGTTAAAAGCAGATTATCGCCCTGCTGTTTTGGTAGGTATTGGCTTGGCAGTTTTTCAACAATTATGCGGTATCAATGTAGTTTTTAATTATACTTCAACCATTTTTGAAACCGTAGGAGCAAACCTTGATAGACAACTTTTTGAAACCGTGGCGATTGGAGCAATCAATTTAATTTTTACCATTTTCGCCATGAATAAAGTAGATAAATTAGGTCGAAAACCATTGATGTTAGTGGGTTCGTTGGGGCTTTCGGTTTTGTACATTATCATTGCTTTACTCTTGAAAAATCATGCCGACCCACGAGTACTTTCGCTTTTTGTGTTGATGGCAATTAGTACTTATGCTTGTTCTTTAGCTCCTGTTACTTGGGTGTTGATTTCTGAAATTTTTCCGAATAAAATCAGAGGAAAAGCTTCTTCCATTGCCATTTTAGCTTTGTGGGCAGCCTATTTTGTCTTGGTATTTACTTTCCCAATTTTGGCAGAAAAACTGGGTACTTTTGGCCCATTCTGGATGTACGCTGTGGTGTGTTTTGCAGGTTTTTGGTTTATTAAATTGAAAGTAAAAGAAACCAAAGGAAAGACTTTAGAGGAATTGGAAGATGTGTTTTTGGGACATTAGGCAAGAGTTGTGAATTGTGAGTGTAGAATGCTGAGTAAAGAAATGTCCTTGCCTAAAGTATTAGTCTATCGCTTTTTCATTACACTTACAGACAGCATTTTAAAGATTTATGTACTATTTAGAGGAGTATTAATTGTATTACTTTTAATCACTAAATCACTCATTCAATCAATTACTCAATAGATTTTATGAATACGAATAAATTACTCTTCATCAGTAGTATTATCATTATCGGAGGATATTCTGTGTATTCATTTTTGGGAGAAGGCAACAAAGTAAATTACAGCACAGAAGTAAAACCGATTCTGAACAAACATTGCATCGCTTGTCACGGTGGCGTGAAAAAGCAGGGTGGATTTAGTTTGTTGTTTCGTGAGGAGGCTTTGGGCAAAACCGAGTCTGGAAAGCCAGCCATTATTCCGGGCGATGCCAAACATTCTGAATTTATCATTCGCCTGACGCATAAAGACCCAGAGGAAAGAATGCCTTTGAAAAAAGAACCTTTGAAGAAAGAGGAAATCGAAATATTGACAAAATGGGTGAATGAAGGAGCAAATTGGGGCGAACATTGGGCTTTTGTAAAACCAGAAATGCCAAAAGTACCCAACAAAGGCTTTTTTGCAGGTTTGTTGAGTTGGTTTTCGAGTAAATGGGAGAAAAATGACATTGATTATTTCGTAAAAAATAAATTGGATGAAGAAGGGCTGAGTCCTTCAAAACAAGCAGAAAAGTCGATTTTGTTGAGAAGAGTATGTTTAGATTTGACGGGTTTGCCACCTACCGAAAAACAAATACAAGATTTTTTAAAAGATGATGCCGACAACGCCTACGAAAAAGTAGTCGATTCTTTACTGGCTTCTCCGCAGTACGGCGAACGTTGGGCAGGAATGTGGCTCGACATGGCAAGGTATTCGGATACCAAAGGTTATGAAAAAGACGAAGGCAGAAATATTTGGCAGTACCGTGATTATGTGATTAAAGCTTTCAACAAAGATTTGCCTTATAATCAATTCATTAAAGAACAATTGGCAGGCGATTTATTGAAAAACCCTACGGAAGAACAGTACATCGCTACGGCTTTTCATCGGAATACAGTTAATAATGATGAGGGCGGAACGGATGATGAAGAGTTTAGAAACGCCACTATGGTGGACAGAGTAAACACAACTTGGGAGGTTTTTCAATCGACCACTTTTGCTTGCGTGCAATGTCATTCGCATCCTTACGACCCCATTCGGCATGAAGATTATTATAAATCAATGGCGTTTTTCTATAATACTCGTGACGAAGACATTCCTGACGATTCGCCGTATCTCCGACAATTCACGAAGCCCGAAGACAAAGCGAAATTGACAGATTTACAACATTGGATAAAAAATAATGTTGGTTCAGCCAAAGAGCAAGAAATTAGTCATTATTTGACATTTTTAGAACCAAAAATTCATCCGCATTCAGGCGACCAATTTATCAATGGTGCATTGGCGGACACCAAGTACTTGGGAATTAGAAATGGCGGTTCGGTCCGTTTTAAATCCTTGCCTTTGACGGGTAAACGTCAATTGTTGGTGGCTTATGGAAACAAAACTGGAAGTCCAACTTTGATGGAAATTCGTTTGGGTTCTTTAACAGGTAAAGTACTCACAACCATAAAATTAGACACCACCCGAAAAGGCGGTTGGACGAATTCTTGGGATTATCAATTATACGATTTGCCAAAAATGGACGGTCGCCAAGATTGGTATTTAACTTTTAAAAATGCTAAAGTAAAACCCGACCAAAGTACTTGTATCATCGGAAGTTTTACTTTGTTACCCGAATTTCCGGGCAGGGGAAGAGCGGATTATGCCGAAAAGAAAAAGGAATTTTTAGCATTGGTCAGTGCCAATACCGAAAATACCCCTGTAATGCTTGATTCACCGAAAGAGTATGCTCGACAGACACACGTTTGGGAGCGAGGTAATTGGTTAGCCAAAACGAAAGTTGTTCAACCAGATATTCCTGCTTCTTTGGGAAAATTACCCCAAAATGCACCCAAAAATCGCTTGGGTTTGGCATTATGGTTGGGAAGTAAGGAAAATCCATTAACAGCCCGAGTAGCCGTTAATCGTTTTTGGGAACAAGTTTTTGGGACAGGTTTGGTAGAAACCTTAGAGGATTTTGGCACACAAGGTTTTACACCAACCAACGCAGCTTTATTAGATTTTTTAGCGGTAAAATTCATGGATGAGTATCAATGGAAACCTAAAAAATTATTGAAAGAAATCGTGATGTCGGCTACTTATCAGCAAGATTCAAAAGCGAATCAAGATTTGTTAGCAAAAGACCCGATGAATCGTTTGTTGGCTCGTGGGCCAAGAGTACGCTTGTCGGCAGAACAAATCCGTGACCAAGCTTTGTTGGTGAGTGGTTTATTAAGCAAAAAAATGTATGGAAAAAGTGTAATGCCTTATCAGCCAGAGGGAATTTGGAACACGCCTTACAGCAGTATGGCTTGGAAAACCAGCGAAAATGAAGACCAACATCGAAGAGCTTTATACACTTATTGGCGACGCTCAACGCCTTATCCTTCGATGATTACTTTCGATGGGGCGAATCGTGATATTTGTTTGGCAAGAAGAATCCGAACCAATACACCTTTGCAAGCACTTGTTACGTTGAATGACCCTGTGTATCTGGAATGTGCCAAACATCTGGCAAAAAAAATGGATAAAGTAGGAGGGACGCTCGACGAACAGATTAGCAGTACTTATCAATTTACGATGTGTAAAACGATTTCTGAAAAGAAATTGGCGGTTTTGAAAAGGCTTTATTCCACTACTTTTCAAACATATCAGAAAAATAGAGCGGAGGCTGAAAAACTACTTAACATTTGTCCAGACGATAATATCAAACCAAAAAATATTCCAGATTTGGCGGCTAAAACATTGGTAGCAAGTACTTTATTGAATTTGGATGAATTTATTATGAAAGAATGATTTTGATTTGGGATTTGTGATTTCGGGTTTCGGATGAAAAAATATTTGAATCATTTTTGAACCCTAAAAGCTTTTATTCACTGAATAAACTATGAAAAATTTACAACAGGAACTTCTTTTTGAAAAGCTTCGCTACGAAACTCGTCGGCATTTTCTCAAGCAGTGTACTACTGGTTTGGGCATGATGGCGATGGGTTCTTTGCTACAAAGTTGTGGAAGTACGCAGCAAAATACTTCGGTTTCTAATCCATTATCGCCCAAAATGCCTCATTTTGCTGGCAAAGCCAAATCTGTCATTTACTTGCACATGGCGGGTGCTCCTTCGCAATTAGAATTATTTGATTATAAGCCCGACTTGATGAAATTGGACGGACAAAGCTGTCCGCCTTCATTTCTGGAAGGGAAAAAATTTGCCTTTATCCGTGGTGTTCCGCAAATGATGGGGCCGCAAGCCCAATTTCAACAAGTAGGAAAAAGCGGTGCTTGGATGTCGGATAAAATGCCTCATTTACAAAGCGTGGCAGACGATATTTCTTTTATCAAAGCCATGTACACCGACCAGTTTAATCATGCTCCTGCTCAGTTGTTACTTCACACAGGTTCAGCTCGTTTGGGACGACCCAGTACAGGTACTTGGGCAACTTATGGCTTGGGTTCAGAAAACCAAAATTTGCCGGGATATATGGTACTTACTTCGGGCGGAAAAAATCCAGATGGCGGAAAAGCCTTGTGGGGAAGTGGTTTTTTGCCTTCGGTGTATCAAGGTGTTCAATGTAGAAACCAAGGCGAACCCGTTTTGTACATTTCTGACCCAACAGGGATTAATCGTGATATACGCAAAAGTACGATTGATGCTATCACAGAAATCAATAAAGAATCTTACGAAGAATTTCACGACCCCGAAACCTTAGCTCGTATTTCGCAATACGAAATGGCTTTCAGAATGCAAACTACCGTGCCAGAAGTAATGGATATTACCAAAGAACCAGCTTATATTCACGAAATGTACGGCACGCAATTAGGAAAAGAATCCTTTGCCAATAACTGTCTGTTAGCCAGAAAATTAGTAGAACAAGGAGTACGTTTTGTACAGCTTTTTGACTGGGGTTGGGATTCGCACGGCGGTGGTTCAGAAGATACAGATGTAGCGAATGGATTAACGAAAAAGTGTTCGACCGTTGACAAAGCTATTACGGCATTAATTCAAGATTTAAAACAAAGAGGTTTATTAGACGAAACACTCATTGTTTGGGGAGCAGAATTTGGCAGAACGCCAATGGCAGAAAACCGTGAAGGAAAAGCCGCAGCCTTCAAGGGAAGAGACCATCACACCGAAGCTTTTACAGTTTGGATGGCAGGCGGAGGTATCAAAGGCGGTTACTCGCATGGCGAAACCGACCCTGTGGGCTATGTCGGTATCAAAGACCGTACTTCTGTGTTTGATTTACAAGCGACCATTATGCACTGTTTGGGTTTCAACCACGAAGAATTTACTTATCCATTTCAAGGAAGGAATTTTAGACTGACCGATACCAGCGGAAAAGTAATTCAATCGGTGCTATCCTGATTAAACAGGACAGTCTGAGTGAGTATAAATGAAGGTGAAAACCTTTTTTTGAAAACAAACAATACAAATTATTATGAGAAAAATACAAGTTGCTTTTTTGGTTTTACTGGCAAGTATGTCCACTTTAGCTCAGACTGGTTATACGCCAAGTCCTGAAAATATCAAAGCTCGTGAAGAATTTCAAAAAGCCCGTTTTGGAATGTTTATTCACTGGGGCGTTTCGAGTATTCTGGGTGATGGCGAATGGGTAATGCAGATAAAAAATATTCCTGTGAAGGATTATAAGCGATTACAGAAAACCTTCAATCCTGTTGATTTCAATGCTAAAACTTGGGTGGACATCGCCAAAGGTGCAGGCATGAAGTACATTACTTTAATTACTCGTCACCATGATAGTTTCAGCAATTTCGCTACGAAGCAGTCGGACTGGAACATTATGAACACGCCATTCAAAAGAGATATTGTAAAAGAATTGGCGGACGAATGCCACAAACAAGGCATCAAAATTTGTTTTTATTACTCATTATTAGACTGGTATCGTGACGATTATCCTTATGAAACAGGAAAAACAGGTAAAGGAACGGGACGCACGAAAAAAAGCGATTATGCCAGTTACTTAAATTTTATGAAAAACCAATTGACAGAATTATTGACCAATTACGGCGAAATTTCAGCAATTTGGTTTGATGGACATTGGGACCAATTAGACAACGACCACGACAAAACCTTACAATCTAAAATTGATTGGCATTACGAAGAAATTTATAGTTTGATTCACAAATTGCAACCACAATGTTTAATCGGAAACAATCACCATTTGAGTCCGATTCCGGGAGAAGATTTCCAAATGTTTGAGCGTGATTTGCCGGGCGAAAACAAAGGCGGTTTGAGTGGACAAGAAATTTCTACTTTACCATTAGAAACTTGCGAGACTCTGAACGGTGCTTGGGGCTATAATATCAAAGATGATAATTATAAATCACCAAAACAATTGGTTGATTACTTGGTGCGTGCTGCTGGTTATGGAGCAAACTTTTTATTGAACGTTGGCCCAATGCCCAATGGTGAAATTCAACCTGAATTTGTAGAGCGTTTGGCAAAAGTCGGCGAATGGACAAAAGTTTATGGCGAAACCATTTACGGTACAAAAGGCGGATTTATTCGTCCGCAAGAGTGGGGAGCTATTACTGAAAAAGGCAATAAAATATATGTTCATTTACTGAAATTTCAGGATGATAAATTCATGTTAAAAATCCCACAAGCATTTAAAACGGCAAAATTATTTAAAAATGGAACAGCCATAAAATTCCAAAAATTAGATAATAATTACTTTGTTTTTGACGTAGCGGCTTTGGATAAAAATGAAATTGACAATGTAATTGAGTTAGAGAAATAAGATGAAAATAGAAAAGACAATTCCTTTATTGAGAATTTTTGATGTCGATAAAGCTAAAGAATTTTACATTGATTGGCTGGGTTTCAAAGAAGATTGGTCTCATCAATTTGAAGAAAATATGCCCTATTACATTCAGATTTCAAGAGAGGAATTGACTTTTCATTTGACCGAACACGTTGGAGATTGTTCGCCTGTTGCAAAAGTATTCATCAATTGTAGCGACATAGAAAGTTTTTTTCAAGAATTACAGGCAAAGCCCTACAAGTACTACCGTCCTTCATTGGAAGAAGCTTTTTGGAATGCCCGAATTATCAACTTAATTGACCCTTTTGGAAATAAATTAGTTTTCAACGAATATCACAAATCATAATCCATGAACGAGCATCAATCAAGAAGAAATTTTCTGAAAACCAGTACTTTAGCGATGGGAACTGGTTTGATTGCTAATGCAACATTAGCGAATAAAATTCCAAAGAAAATGGACGAAGTAATCATCGGACATAATTCGCACAAGTACAAAGTAGTGGCTGGCTGGGGCGTTTTGGATGCTGATAAAAACCCCGTAAACGACTGCCACGAAATGGTTGAAGATGCCAAAGGTCGTTTGATTATGTGTACCAACGAAACCAAAAACAATATTTTGATTTATGATAAATCAGGGAAATTGTTAGAAGCTTGGGGAACTACTTATCCCGGTGCACATGGTCTGACGATTTCAAACGAAGGTGGAGAGCAGTTTCTGTTTATTTGTGATAATACTCGTCATCAAGTGATTAAAACAGATTTGAAAGGTCGTGAAGTAATGAAATTGGAGTACCCAAAAGAAACAGGCGTTTATGAATCTCCTTACCGATTTGTTCCAACAGAAACAGCGGTAAATCCAGCCAATGGAGATATTTATGTGGCTGATGGTTACGGTTCACAATACATTACGCAGTACGACAGCAAAGGAAAATACATTCGTCATTTTGGTGGATATTCAAAAGAATATTCAGATGAAAAATTTGATACTTGTCATGGTATTTTAGTAGATACTCGTGATAAAAAGAATCCTACTTTGTTAATCACCGACCGTTCGCATACTTGTATGAAAAGATTTACTTTAGATGGTAAGTTTTTAGCGGTATATCATTTGCCCGGTACTTTTGTTTGTCGCCCAGTATTGCATGGCGATTATATTTTTGCGGCAGCATACAGAAGTTCAGACCAATCTTGGAATAACTCAGGCTATATTCAAGTAATGGATAAAAACATGAAAGTAATATCAACGCCGGGCGGTTCTGAGCCGATTTACAAAGACGGAAAACTACAACGCCAGTACAAAGACGACCCCAACCAAGTATTTATGCACCCACACGATGTTTGGGTTGATTCAGACGAAAATATTTATGTTCCTCAATGGTTTTCTAAAAAAACATATCCGATTAAATTAGAAAGAATCGCCTAAGCGTGATGAGTTTGAAGTGTGGAATGAGGAGTGATTTTAGTGCTGAGTTTTGAGTGCGGAATGAGGAGTGAATTTTTTGGGAGTGTTCACTGAAGGCATGACTCGTAGTCATGCCTTCAGTAAATCAGAGTTTTAGCTCACTAAAACTGTATTGTAGCTCAGATTTTCTGTATTCCAATACAGATTTAACGAGCTGGAATACAGAAAATCTGAGTACCAGCTTCCCAATACAGAGTTAGTACTCAAAAAATCTGAGTTAAAGCTCGCTTAAACTGTATTGAAGCTCAGAAAATCTGAGTACCAGCTCGTCCACACTGAGTTAGTAGTCAATAAATCTGAGTCTTAGCTCGCTTAAACTGAGTTGAAGCTCAGAAAGGCTGTATTAGAACTCACTTTTGTTTGTATTATGGAATTTATGGATATTTCCTTCCAAACAGCAAGGGTCGGGAGACTCGTCAAGGAAATTTTAAGGCAACACTTAGTCCAAAACTTTGAGAATATTTATAAAAATGTGTTGCATTTTTGCAATGTAACATTGCGAGGAATCAGCCAAGTAAACAAAATGAAAAGAATAAAATTAAAAAATGACTATGCAACATTTATTCTTTTAGGAAATGATTGCTATCTAAAAGATGGCTTTTCGTTTGGAATTCTTAAAATAACAGAAATTCAACCTCTAATAGTATTAGAAAACAAATTCCGTTGTGAAAAAGTGGATAGTCATTATATTTATATTGAGGATATTTATAAAGAAGTTAATTATCTTTTTGACACCAAGTCGTATTCATTTATAAATGGAATAGACAATAGATATATGTTGATACGAGACACAAACAGCGTTCTTATACTGCATAATCGAAGTTTTCCTGAAACAATTTGTTATGATTTAACAAAGAAGAAACTTCTTTGGAAAAAAGATTTTTATATTTCATTCTTTAGTTTTGGCGATTTCTTATTTGATATTGATAAAGAATCACTTTCTTGTTACGACCCCACCAATGGTAATTCATGTTGGCAATTCACACTTAATGAAGAAAGAAAATACAATCAAGGAGAGCATAAAGCTTTAGCCAATAATGCAATAGAAAGAATAATCGGTTTATTTGAAAACACTTTATGGGTAGTAACGAACTTAGGGCATCTATTAGGTATTTCTGTTGAAACAGGAGTGAAAGTTTATCATTTAACTACTCCAATCAATATTCCAGCAGAATGGGGTAATTGGGAAATATTTATACAAGCCCAAAGGAGTACGATAGATTATCAGAAGGGTGTAATATTCGGAATTGATAATAATATCTATTGGGAATGTGATTTGAATAATCCTGAGGAAACATATTTATATTATGACATTTTAGCAACTTGTGAAAAACATCAAATTAAGGCTACCTTAGCTGGTTATCTCCCAGTGTGGTACGATGATGAAATATTTTTTGGTCAACAAGAGTGGGCTAAAGATTCTTCATTTGTTGGTATTTTTAACCGAAAGACAAGAGAAATAACATGGACAAGTAGAGAAATTAGTAGTGATTTATTTAAAGGTTTAAATAAAATAGATTTTGCAAATAATAAACTTTACGTTCTTGATAGAGAAGGGACATTAACGATTCTTTCAAAATTTCATCTGGAGGCATAACATTGTGTAAATAAAGCCATCAGTAATTTATGTTGGCACCTCCCGACCAACCACTTATAAAACAACTTTAAACCCTTAAAACATGGATGATTACGAAATAAAAAGAACAATGTATAGTCAAGGAGTTATTCGGAAATGGTTAAAAGAAGAACTCAAAGATTTTTTGAAAGAACATAATTACAAATTTGCTCCAATATATGGAGCTTATGGGCTTGTACAAAAGAATGAAGGAACTGTAAACATATCTTACTTTACTCAAAAATCAAATAATTATTTGAGCTTAAGTAGTCCTATCATAAGTTTCAAGAAAGTACAGGATTTAATGTTCGAAATAACCAACAAAAAAGTATTTTCAGAAGATAGTTCGACACTTTATATATGTACTCAAGAAATAATAGATGCATTAGAAAAGACTCATTTTATTATCAAATCACAAGAAGATGTTAAAATAGCGGCTGAGGTATTTAAGAAGAATTTTGTAGAGTTATATCTTCCAGCATATCAAAAGTACAGCAACCTCGAAAATGTTTTAGCACTTTGGGATAGCCTGCCAACGCTTGAGTGGAAAAATGCTTGGTTTAATGGGCCAGAAAAGTATATTAAAATTATCATTATTTCAAAGCTATGCCATGATCCTCGCTATGCTTCACGATGTGAAGAATATTTAGAATATTATAGAAACTTAATAAAAAATGGTAAAGATTATTACCAAGAATTAAAATGGTGCGAAGAGGTGATAGATTATTTATCAAAAAATGAGATTTAATAGCCTTGGAAATAAAAAAAGCTCAAAGCTCACAGCTCAAAACTCATAGCTAAAAACTTAAAGCTATTCAAAACAATGATTGTATTACAAGCCAATACTCCTTCTGACTGGGTAATGTTTTTTGGGCATTTTCACCCCGTGGTAGTGCATTTACCTATCGGGATGTTGATGATTGCAGCGATTTTAGAATTGATTGCTCGTAAAAAAGAACTCGATTCTTTACAACCTGCCATTGCTCCGATATTACTTGTTGGAACACTCACGGCTATTATTTCTTGCCTTTTTGGTTACTTGCTTTCTTCCTCTGGCGAGTACAACGAAGATACGCTCTTCTGGCATCAATGGATGGGCATTGCCGTAGCCTTTATTTCTTTCCTGTCGTGGTACATGAAAGTCAATTGGCAACAAGACCCAATCATGAAAAAAGCTTATTTGCCATCTTTGTACTTGATGGTATTTTTACTCACAGCCACAGGGCATTTAGGTGGAAATATGACGCACGGTGAAGATTATTTGTATGCAAATACGCCTGAGCCTTTTCGTTCACTTTTCGGTTTGCCTGCTCGTACTAATGGAGGAATTGCCAAAAAGAAGATTGAAAATATCAATGAAGCTTTGGTGTATCAAGATATTGTAGCTCCTGTGATGGAACAAAAGTGTTGGTCTTGCCACAATGCTAATAAAATCAAAGGCGGTTTGCGGATGGACAAACAAGAATTATTAATGAAAGGAGGCGAAAATGGGGCAATCATTAAAGCCAACGACGCTACCAATAGTGAGTTAATAAAGCGTTTACTGTTGCCCGAAGAAGACGAACATCACATGCCACCCAAAGGCAAAACGCCATTGACGGAACAAGAAATTTCGCTTTTGCATTGGTGGATTCAAAACGGAGCGGCTTTTGATAAAAAAGTAGCACAACTAAAACCAGATGAAAAAGTAAAAGCCTTTTTGGCTTCTTTAGAAACAGGCGGAGCTACACAAACGCAAAGTACTGGCGAAAGTATTTCACCTGTTTTCAATGAAAAAGTAGCCGCTGCAAGCGATGTTGATATTCAAAAACTGACAGCCTTAAACGTAATTGTAATGCCCGTAGCCAGCGGACAAAATTTCTTAGAAGCCAACTTTGTGAATGATCGTAGTTTTGATGATGCTCAAATCAATTTGCTAAGTAATTTATCCGAGCAAATCATTTGGTTGAAATTGGGAAGTACAAAAATTACAGATAAATCGCTGACAGAACTTGCCAAACTCAAACACCTCACACGTTTGCATTTAGAACATACCGCTATTACTGATGCTGGTCTTACGCAATTACAAGATTTGAAGTATTTAGAATACCTCAATTTGTTCGATACAAAAATCAGCGATGCTGGCATTCAATCTTTAGCTAAACTAAAGTCATTGAAAAAACTCTATTGTTGGCAAAGTAAAGTAACAAAAGCAGGCGTTGAAGCCTTGAAGAAAGCCCTACCAAATGTGGAAATAGATACAGGTTGGGAAGAAAAAAATCTTGCGGAGGTTAGTAAATAGTGGAGGAGATTTTACTTATAATGGCTTTATGTTTTTTCTATTAGCAGTTGAATTAATTCACTCGCTAATAGAAAAAACAGGATTTTAAATGTAAATACAGTCAAAAAAATCCCTAAACTTTTTATTTTTGTATATCAAACAATATACAAAAACACCATGAGCGAAACTTTCCTACACTTTCTTTGGCAGTTTCAATATTTTGATAAATCTTGTCTGCAAACTACTGATAATGAACTGATTCAAGTATTAAGAATCGGCAGATACAATACTGATGCTGGTGCTGATTTTCAAGATGCTCGTATTCAAATAGGAGAGGTTGAATGGGTTGGAACAGTGGAAATTCACTTAAAATCTTCAGATTGGAATACGCATACCCATCAAACGGATAAAGCCTATCAAAATGTTATTCTTCATGTGGTTTGGGAAGACGACCAGCCAATTCTTCGTAGCGACCAAACGCAAATTCCCACTTTAGTACTTGCCGATAAAACCGATAAATCTTTGCTCGAAAAGTATCAATTATTATTAGAGAGTAAAGAAAAAATGGCTTGCCAAAACCAATTTCAAAAGGTTTCGGATTTGAAAAAGTACGCCATGTTAGACAAGGTTTTGATGAAAAGACTTGAAGATAAATCCTTGTTCGTGCATCAATATTTAACTGAAAACAAGCAAGATTGGGAAGAAACCGCTTATCAAGTTTTGGCAAAAAACTTTGGATTTAAACTCAATGCAGAACCTTTTTTTAGACTTTCCAAAGCCTTGCCACTAAAAGTATTAGCCAAACATCGTGATAATTTATTTCAGTTAGAAGCATTACTTTTTGGCGTAGCAGGTTTTTTATCGTCGACCAATTTTGCTGACGAGTATCATGCTAAATTAGCGAAAGAATTTCAGTTTCTTTCGGCGAAATATCAGCTACAAAATAAAGTACTTGGTGTACAGGAATGGAAGTTTTTACGTTTGCGTCCTGCCAATTTTCCTACCGTTCGTTTGGCACAGTTTGCTCGTATTATTCAAGAAAATATCAATTTGTTTTCCGTGTTGATTCATCTCGACAAAGTTGAATCAGTAACAAAAATCTTGAAAGTAAAGCAATCTGAGTATTGGCAAGCTCATTATGTTTTTGGGAAAAAAGCCACAGGCAAAGTAGCAACTTTGGGCAGTACTTCGATTGAAAATGTAATTATCAATACCATCGTTCCGCTGTTGGTGACTTACGCCAAGCAAAAAGATGATGAAATCTATCTTGAAAAAGCCATTCGTTTTTTAGAAGAACTACCTGCCGAAGTCAATAATATTACAAAACATTGGCAGTATTTTGAAGTACCGATGAAAACCGCCTTCGACTCACAGGCAGGTATCGAGTGGTTCAATCAGTTTTGTCAGTTGAAAAAATGTCTTTCTTGTGAAGTAGGCATCAGTTTATTGCGTGAAAAATTATAGTTTCAAGCCAAAAGCCAAGTCGCCAGCATCGCCCAAACCCGGTACGATGTAATACTTTTCGTTCAAAAATTTATCAACCGTTCCCACAAAAATCTCAGCGTCAGGAATATTTTCTTGTAAATATGCTAAGCCTTCTGGTGCAGTGATTGCCGAAGCAATGATTAATTTATTCGGTTTTCCGTGATTCAATAAAGCTTGATACGATTTCAGCAATGATTTGCCTGTTGCCAGCATTGGGTCAATTAAAATCACCGTTTTATTTGTCAAATCTGGACTGGCGATATAATCCATTTCCACATCAAAACCTTCGTCGGCACGATGTTTCCCACGATATGCACCAATAAAAGCATTTTCGGCTTTGTCAAAAACATTGATAAAGCCTTGATGAAAAGGCAAACTTGCCCTAAGAATTGTCACCAAAACGGGTTGATTACTCAATAATTCTGTTTCCGCTATTGCCAAAGGACTTTGTACTTCGGTCTTTTCATAAACCAGAATTTTAGAAATCTCATAAGCCAGTACTTCGCCCAAACGCTCCATATTTCTTCTGAAACGCATAGCATCTTTTTGAATTTGTACATCCCGTAATTCAGCAATAAAATGATTGGCGATGGAATTATTTGAGCTTAAAATAAACATGGCTTTATGTGTTTGATGGTTTTGAATCAGGATTGAATTTAGTAAGAATCTGATGAAAAACAAGGAAAATGACGATTTCTCCCTTTCTCAACGAGTACTCATACACATTTTTTCTTCGATGCTAACCAGAAAAATCTCCTAAAATTATCTACTTATGCAACTCTAAGAAAGAATTTTGCATCTGGAAAGATGATTTGAAGATGTGGTGATTTGAAAATTTGAAGATGTGCCAATTTGAAGATTTGAAGATGAGTTTTAATTTTCAAATCTTCAAATTGACACACTTTCAAATTAAATAAAGACCATTTTCAAATTTTCAAATCACCAAATTTTCAAATTGCGAAAGCAAATTTTCAAATTGATTAATCAAGCATTATGAAAAAAAGCCTCTTACTATTCATCAATCTCATGTTTATCGGCAATCTCAGTTTTGCCCAACAGGTCGTTTCTGGTAAAGTATTAGATGAGAAAAAACAAGCTGCCCCCTTTGCAACAATCGCCTTGTTATCGGCAAAAGATTCGTCGATGGTAAAAGCCAACTTAACCGATGCCGATGGCAATTATACCTTCGATGCCGTTAAAAATGGCAAGTACCTCATGGCTGCCTCAATGGTGGGCTATAACCGCTTATTGTCGCCTACTTTTGTGGTAGAAAACAAGGCTGTTCAAGTACCAACGCTTCAATTAGTAGCCAGTAGCAAGCAACTCGACGAAGTAACCGTAACGGCTCAAAAGCCTTTTTTAGAACAACGCATTGATAAAATGATTGTCAATGTAGCCAGTAGCCCAACGGCGGCAGGAAGCACCGCTTTAGAAGTGTTGCAAAAAGTACCTGGCTTGATTATCGCCCAAGAACGCATCACTATTGCAGGCAAAGCTTCGGTGTCGATTATGATTGATGGCAAACCTTCGCAATATACCGACATGAATCAGGTTTTACGTGATATGCCCAGCAATGCCATCGACAAAATTGAGGTCATCAAAAATCCATCGGCTCGTTATGACGCTTCGGGCGGAGCTATCATCAATATTATTATGAAACGTAATGCCGATTTAGGCACAAATGGCTCTATTGGTTTTTCGGCTCGTGGTTCTTGGTTCGACAACCGTGAAGTAAACCGCAGTGCCAACGACTTTTTTGGAGGCTTGTCGCCAACGCTATCGGTCAACCATCGCAAAGGAAAAATCAACGTTTTCGGGAATTATACTTACGCCGACCGTACTTATTACGAACTCACCAAAATTGACCGCATCATTGGCAACGACCTTTTCAACAATGCTACCATGATGCCCAACGAAGCCAAAGTACACAATGTTCGGGCAGGTATCGACTTTTACATCAATCGTAAAAATACTTTTGGCATCCTCCTTACAGGCTTTGACCGCCAAGGCACGGGTACAAACCGAGCCATCACCAACGTATATGATGCCACGAGTAAAGTATTGAAAAATGCTTTCCAGACTATCAACGAGCAACCTGTCAGTCGCTCAAACATCGGCTATAACCTCAACTGGAAACATAGCTTTGATACCACAGGAAGAGAATTGAACGTGGATTTAGATTATGTAACCTATCGTCTTAAAAGCCAGAACCTTATCACGGTAATAGACAATGATATTAACCGCAAAACTTCGCAAGAGGTAGATAATCCAGTGAAGTTTTTTACCGCTAAATTGGATTATACTTACCCTGTAAACGCTCATACCAAATGGGAAACAGGGGCAAAAGTTAGCTTTGCCACCATCGACAACGATTTGAAATTTTACCAAGCCCAACAATTAGATGTAGCCCGTAGCAATGTGTTTAATTATAAAGAAAACATCAATGCAGCCTATATCAATTTTAATACAAAATTGAGTGAAAAATGGGAAATCCAAACGGGACTACGAGCCGAGCAAACCATTGCCACAGGTTTTAGTCGGGCAGAAAACCAAAACGTACTCGACCGTAATTATTTGCAGTTGTTCCCAAGCGTATATTTGACCCGTAAAATCAACAAAAACTTGGCAGTGACTACCTCTTTCAATCGCAGAATAGACCGACCAAGTTACCAACAGCAAAATCCTTTTCAGTACCAAATCGACTCGTTGACTTATACCAAAGGGAATCCTTTGCTTAAACCACAGTTGACCAACGAAATCAAAATGCAAGTGACTTTCGACGGACAGCCGTTCTTTGCTTTGGGTTATAACAAAACCGACGATGTGATTATAGAAAATGCCCCACAACAAGACCTTGAAACCAAGCGTACTTTTACGACGGCACAAAATTTGGCTACTTATAAAAATTACTTTGTCGAACTCAATTTCCCTTTAAATATCGGTAAAAGAATCTCAGGATTTGGGGGTAATCAACTGATTTACAACAGCTACAATGCCAATTATTTAGGAGCAACCTTCGACCAAGGACGTGTCAATTGGTTGGCGTATATCAATGTAAACATCAAAATTTTGAAAAACTTAGGAGCAGAAATCAACGGCTGGTACATGACTCATTCACAACAGGAATTTTTGCGACTCAAACCAATGGGAGCATTGACGATAGGCTTACAACAAAAAATGTTTGAAGGAAAAGGCAAACTTTCGCTCAGTTTCAACGACGTTTTTTATACAGAAAAAGTAAGCGGCACAATCGAATTTCAGGACATCAACCTCAGTTATTACCAACGCCAAGCCTCACGCAATGTACGCTTATCGTTTAATTACTCGTTTGGCAACCAGAAACTCAAAGCTACCCGTAATCGCAAAACAGGTTCGGAATCTGAAAACAATCGGGTGAAAGCCAATTAAAAAGTTTCAAAACCTACCCCCAAGAGCGTATTGACAAATTGTAGAAATTTGACAATACGCTCTTTTTAGTTAATCGTGGCTTGATGTAGAGCTTAAGAACTAAAATGGTATGACCTGTTTTGATACAATTAAGAGCAATAAACATTGCAAATTTAACCCCCTTGACATAAATTGGCTGAAACTCAAAACTATAATCAAAGATGCAAAGTGTAAGAAAAGAATTATTTGATATTCTGAAACCCTATTTCAATGACAGGAAATATAAATTTTTCAATAACTCTGGTGACCCACGGTTTGTAAAGGTTGACCAAGGTATAGTTGTCCATTTCTTCTTTAACTTTTTTAGGAATGGAAGTGAAGTCGGGTTTTCAAGGTTTAATATTTCACATTTAGAAATAGAGGATATTATATTAGAGATAAGTGGCCCAAATTGGATATTAGATGATTATCTTAAAAAAGATAAATACTTTCTATCTACCATAATTGATAATAATTCAGAAATTAATATCAATGAAGACCGACCTTTAGAAACCAAAAAGCAAGTACAAGAATATGCCAAAGCTATTAAACACTATACTGAAACCAACGGCAAGGCTTTTCTTGATAAATATAGTTATTTACCTAATCTGTTAATTGAGATGGATAAATTGGAGCAAGAAGGTAAGGGATGGTATGAGATAATTGATGGTATGGGTAGTTACTTGTTTAGAGTATTAATTATTTCTAAACTATGTAATGACCCAGATTTTGATAGAAAACTTTCAATTTGCGATGATAACTTCAACACAGATCCAATACTAATAAGGGATGGCTGGCAACCTTATTATGAGCAGCTAAAATTAAAATTATCAGCATTAAGTCCAAAATATAACTTATAAGGTTAGAAACCTTCTTTTTAATTATACCTATTTCACTTTACTTTATAGTATTTGTATTAAACAATGTCTTGATACAATTGTACTTTATGTCAATTCTCTCAAACAAGATGCCTATTGCATTTTACTTTATCTTCATTTGATTTAACAAGATGCCTGTTATATTTTACTTTATATCAATTCATTGAAACAAGATGAGTCTTAAATTAAACTAAGTAAAGGAACATTACACCAAGCGAGGGGGATAAGCCAGAAGTATTACTGATGGCATGACTTGAAGTCATGCTATCAGTTGGCTTTTTGACATCATCATTAGAACATTACTCAATCACAATCTCATATTGATACAACAAACCTCTTAGTCCATCATAAGAAAATTTTGCTTTTTTAATCGTGTTCTTTTCTGGATTAATAGCAAAATGTTCGGCTCTTCTGAAATCTACTTGTGTCAGATTGGTTTTGTCGAAAACCGTATTCAATAAATTACAATCGTGAAAAGACGCTCCCGTTAAATCTGCTTCCGAGAAATTTGCCTCTTGAATTTGACAATTTTCAAACTTTGTTTTTTGAAGCTTTTTCTTGAAAAAATAAGTATAATTCAAAGAACAGTTTTTGAAATAAACAGCAAATAAAAAAGGTTTACAAATGCTGAAATCAACCCCAATTATTTTACAATCAATAAATTGCACTGTTTTTAAGCTGGTATTGTTGAGGTTGGCACTGCTGAGGTTACAGCTTTCGAAAGTACAATCTATAAAATCATTATTGGCAAGGTTACTATTTGAAAAATCACAATTTTTGAAAGTACAACTTTCGTACTCATTTCCCTTGATTACTTGTTTTGAAAAATCAAGCTTTTCAAATACTTGCTCATAAAATTCTTCTCTCATTTTTTACTTAGACGTTCAAGTTTGTTATTGATTTCATTCAATAAATAAATTTGCTTGGTATGCGAGTCGATTAGCGTTCTGATTTGTTCTTCCAGCAACAAATCCATTTTTTGCTGTAAACTTCTGATTTGCATTTCAGCTTTTAGGTTAATCAAGTAGTCATTTTCACTTCTTTTTCTATCTTTTTCTTCCTGACGGTTTTGGCTCATCATAATGATTGGAGCTTGCAAGGCAGCAATACACGAAAGTACCAAATTCATCAAAATAAAAGGGTAGGGGTCAAAACGATATTTCGTAATCATTACAGTATTGAAAATAATCCAAACTGTAAGTATGACTGCAAAAATGATGATAAACTTCCAACTTCCGCCAAACTTGGCAACTTTATCAGAAATAGCCTGCCCTTCAGTGATTTCTTCTATTGGCGGATTCAATAGATTTTGAACAATTAATTGTTCTGACTTGATGGTTTCTTCTACAATTGCATGAAGTTTTTCGAGGTGTTTGCTTTCGTCATCAAGTAATTGTTTTACTTCTATGTTTGGTTTCATAAGTTTTGTTCATTGACAAAAAAGCCGTAAATGAGTCAATCTTTTCCAATTGTATTCATTTACGGCTTTTGAAAATCTTTGTATTAAAAGGTTGATTTATTTTAAATCGAATAAGTCGCTAACGCCAATTTTTTTGTAACTGGTATAGCCTTCACCGTAATCTGCCCCTACATAATGGCCCATTTCACGGTTGCGGGCAATAACAAATTCTAAAAATGCTGGAGAACTCAGATAAGAATCTGGTTCGGTTGAATTTGGGTCATAGAACTGACTTCTGAATGCTCTGATTGAAGCCTCTTTTTGTTTCCAAAAATCTGAAATATCAACTACAAAATGCGGGTCGATGTAGCGGTCTTGAATATAATGATAAAGATTTTTAGGTCGCCAAGCTTGTTGTAAAGTACCGTCATCTTCAAAAGTATTAACCATTCTCAAGCCAGATTTAAAGCAAGCATCCACAGCAAGTTCACAGGCTTTTCGGTGGTCGGGATGGCGGTCGTCGATAGCATTGGCTAACACAATTTCAGGCTGATAGCGACGAATTACTCTGATTAATTTCATTTGATGTTCTTCGTCATTGACAAAGAAACCATCTCTAAAACCTAAGTTTTCACGAGCATGAACGCCCAAGATTCTTGTAGCTTCGGCTGATTCAGCCAAACGAATTTCTGGTGTACCTCTTGTTCCTAATTCTCCACGAGTAAAGTCAACGATTCCTACCTTTTTACCTTTTGCAATCTGTAAACAAATTGTTCCAGAACACCCTAACTCGGCATCATCTGGATGAGCCGCCATCACTAAAATATCTAATTTCATTTATATTTCTTGTAAAATCTTTGGAATTAAAACCATTGCAATTTAAGAATGAAATTGGCTAAAAAATAAAAGAGCCAATAGAAAAAACTTCTATTGGCTCTTTTTTATCAGAAAAAGATTAATGGATTCTTAGTCTGCGTCCAACTCTCAGATTGGCCGATATTCTAAGACCGTTCATTCTGGCTAATTTTTCTACTGAAATTCCTGCACGGTTGGCAATTGAATAAAGCGAATCGCCATGACGAGTGGTTGTCCAAGCAGTTCTACGTGTTTGAATTTTTCTTGCACTCGAACCGTACTCGTTATCCAAAGTCAAACCATAAGTATCAAAAACTCTTGCCGAAATCAAGATATGGTCTGAAACAGGTTCTGTTCTATCGCCTGCAAAATTGAAAACATAAATCGCAGGATTGAAAGGGTTTCCTTCATAACGGGTTTCAAAGTGTAAATGTGAACCTGTACTTCTACCTGTGTTACCGCCCAAACCAATTTGGTCTCCAGCTTTTACATAAGCTCCAGATTCAAAGTTTTTAGCAGATAAGTGACCGTAAAGGGTTTCTAAACCATTGTAATGACGAACTACCAAAAACTTTCCATAACCACCACCATCATAACCTGATACTCTTACGATTCCGTCAAAAGCCGCATAAACGGGGTCGCCAGTTTCTAAATCAATATCAACGCCTGAGTGCATTCTTCCCCAACGTGGCCCGAAAACAGAAGTAAGTTTTGGGGCATTGTTTGGAACTGACCAAAATCTACCTTGTTCTTTATTGTAAAGCTCAATATCAACTACGTCGTCAAAATCTTTTGGATTAATGCCGTAAGGGTCGATATTAGTAGCATCCCAAATAGAGAAGTAAGTGGCAACAGATACAAAATCGTCACTGCCTTCTGTGCGGTTTTCCTCTTCGATTTCCACAATCAAAGGCTCTCTTTCGTCCACAGAAGTAGTATCAAAAACACTTATTGAAGCATTCAGTTCTTTAGCAGGCTCATATTTTGAAGATGCCGTGATAGCCGAAGGCGTAGAAATTGTTTCGGTTTCATATTCATTCCTAAATTGTAATTTAGGTAATTCACCTAACTCTTCATCTTCCTTCTTTTTATCTTTCTGTAAACCAGCATTACTTTTCACATTAATCTTTGGGTTTTTCTTGAAACTTCCAGATTCCTGTGCAAAAGTTAAGAATGAGCTTAAACAAAAAAATGCTACTAATAAGTTTTTAATCTTGTTCATTTGTAATTTTTTTAATGAAAATCTAATAGTTGAATTCCATTAGTTCATTAATTACGTTATAATTACTTTATACTAATGTAATTCGTTTTCAGCCAACCATCTTTCTGCGTCCAAAGCTGCCATACAACCTGTACCTGCTGCCGTGATGGCTTGGCGGTAAATATTGTCTTGGGCATCACCCGAAGCAAATACTCCTGCAATATTCGTGCGAGAAGAACCTTTTTCTGTAATTATATAACCTGCTTCGTCCATTTCTAAGAAACCTTTGAAAATATCCGTGTTAGGTTTATGACCAATCGCTACAAAGAAACCTGTTACTGGTAAAACTGTTGTTTCGCCCGAAACATTGTTTTTAATTCTTACGCCAGTTACGCCGCTATCATCACCCAAAATTTCATCTGTTGATGAATTCCAGTGCATTTCAATTTTCGGATTCGAGGTTACTCTTTTTTGCATAATCTGCGAAGCACGTAATTCATCACGACGCACAATCATGTGAACTTTCTTACATAAGTTAGCCAAATAAGTAGCTTCTTCGGCTGCTGTATCGCCACCACCTACGATTGCTACTTCTTGATTACGGAAAAAGAAACCATCACAAACTGCACAAGCCGAAACCCCACGACCGTTAAATTCTTGTTCGGAAGGTAAACCTAACCATTTTGCCGAAGCTCCCGTAGAAATAATAACGGCATCAGCTAAGATTTCTTGTGTATCGTCAACGATTACTTTTTTAGGACTTACCGAAAAGTCAACCGAAGTAACCATTCCATAACGCACATCAGTTCCGAATCTGCGAGCCTGTTTTTCAAGGTCTTGCATCATTACTGGACCTTGTATTCCTTCTGGATAACCAGGGAAGTTTTCTACATCATTTGTAATCGTTAATTGTCCTCCCGGTTGTGGGCCTTGATACATGATGGGTGCTAAACCTGCACGTGAAGCGTAAATTGCGGCGGTGTAACCCGCTGGTCCTGAGCCTATAATAAGGCATTTGGTATGCTCTGCCATTGTTAAATTTAATACTATTTATTGCTAATTTTTGTAATAATCACTCGTCAATTATTTGTAGAATTAGAACAAAAATTAAAGTACAAAAATTGCAGAATAAATTCAGAATGCCAAGAATTTATTCATAGCACAATCATGTGACTTTGTGTAAGTGTTTGTTTTTTAGTTGATTATCGTTAATTCTGAAAGGGTCATATTCTTAAAAAATGTAAAAATAAAAATAGCGATTCAAAGCTTTTGTCCGAAAGTTTTGAATCGCTATTCCTTTTAATACCTAATTTTATTCAAGAATCTGTTTACTTACTCAATTCAGTATTGTAAACTACTTTGCCTTCTTCGTTGATTACTTGTACAAAAAGCTTGTCGGGTGTAGCCGAAAATACCATAAATCCGTAGTCGGAAAGTGCCAATTTACTGATGGGCAAAGTACCAATCGCTGTTTTTTCAGAAGCTGCACCCGAAACGAAATAATGTGTTTTTCCTTCTGGTTTCAAATGTTGTAAATCGTGGTCGTGTCCGCACAAATAGGCATCTACTTGATATTTGTCCAAAACTGATTTCAAAGAATTACGAATGGCACGAGTATCATAACTTTCTCTTCTTTTTTCGGTAGCGGTATAAAGGGGATGATGCCCAACTACAATTTTCCACTTGATTGTGGGCGAATTATTGGCAAGTGTTTTTTCTAACCATTTTTTCTGAGCTGTACTATCTTGACTAATTACAGCTTTGCTGTACTCGCCTTTATAAAATTCAGGAATTAAAGGGTTTGTGTCGATGAACGCAATTAATACTTGGTTTTTATCGTCGATTGAAAATATTTTAGAATAATAACGAGCAGGCATTTTCCAACGACGGCTGATTTTGGTATAAGCCACTTGTGCATCAGGATTTGATTTATAATCATGATTCCCCAAAACTGGATACCAGTCCCACTGCAAAGAAAAATCTGTATAAATATCTTCAAAAGAGTATTTAAAAAGTGGGTCAAATTCGCTGATAACGCCACTTGGATAAAAATTATCACCCGTAGCAATCACAAACTCCGATTTGATTTTAGTTGCTACTTTTCCCATTTGGGCAGCTACAGGTTTTTGGTGGTCAGCACCATTTCTTCCCCAGTCGCCCATAACTAAGAAATTTAAAGCATTGGGATGCGTATCTATTTCGGTAGTTTGAGCTTGAGCAAACATTGATAAAAAGAGTAAAGGAAGAAGACGAAAAATGGTCATAAGTTTTGTCGATTGCATGGTTGAAAGATTGATTAGCAAAACTAAGATTTCAAAAATAGAATTGTTGTTATGTTAAGGTTAATTCCTGAAAAAATTTGTAAATATATTTTTGGCTTGTATGTTTCGTACAAATATATATTTACTTTGTACTAAATTATGCAGATAAAAATATTTGATACCGACCAAGAAATCCTCACATCGCTTGCCGCAAGTGATGCCAGAGCCTTTGATTTTTTGTATCAAAAGTTTTATTCAAAATTGTACGCTGCGGCTTATAAACGATTACAAAACCGAGAACTTACCGAAGAAGTAATTCAAGATTTGTTTATTTCCTTGTGGGAACGCAGAAAAAAACTTGAAATCAATACGACTATCGAAGCCTATTTGTTCTCTTCGGTGAAGTATTTGGTGATTGCACAATACAAAAAGAACAATTTGTTTGAACAATACTCAAATAATCCATTACCAAGCGAAGACAGCAACTTTACAGAACAAATGGTTGCTTTTGATGAGTTGAATGAAGCCTATCAACAAGCCTTGCAAGCTTTACCTGAAAGATGCAGAGAAATATTTTTGATGAAAAGAACGGGACTGTCGCAAAGAGAAATTTCTGAGCGTTTGGATATTTCAGAGAAAACCGTTGAAAATCAGATGACTAAAGCCTTAAAAATTTTAAGAGAAGCCTTGAGCGATTATACAGCTCTATCTATTTTTTTAATACCTGTATTGCATTAATTTTGAGAAAACTGAAATGTTCTATTACAATGAGTCACCTAAATAATCCACACGACAAATTCTTTAAAGAAACTTTTTCTCGTTTAGATATTGCTCAAAGTTTTATTGAAGAAACTTTTCCCTCTGAAATCAGGGACAAAATAAACCTTCTTACTTTAACGAAAATCAACGCTTCTTTTACAGATGCAGATTTATCTGAGCATTTGGCAGATATTGTTTATCAGACCGAATATGCTGGACAGCAGGCATTGGTTTCTTTACTTTTTGAACATAAATCATATCCAGAAAAATATCCTCACTTACAGCTTTTGCGTTATATGAACAATGTTTGGCATGAGGAACAAAAGCAAAATAAGCCATTGTCGGTTGTTATTTCAACGGTGATTTATCATGGAGAAAGTACTTGGAAAAAACTTTCGATGCTTACTTATTTCGGGAATACACATGAAAGTCTTCATCCATTTATTCCTCAGTTTGATTATCTTTTATTTTCCTTAAATGGGATAGAAGATTATCAAATTGAAAATTTCAAGAGTGATATGTTAGGTCTTGCTACGATGCTGATGAAACATAGCCGAGACAAGATGAATAGTTTTTTGAATTTAACACCCTTCTTAGTCAATAAATTAAATGCTTTGGATTCGGCTCGTCAAGATGACTTTATAAAGACTACTTTCCGTTATATCGAAGAAGGTATTAACTTGACACAGAATAAATTATCTCCTATATTTACACAGGTTTCACAAAATGTAAACAATATTGCCATGACTATCGCAGATGAAATTAGAGAAGAAACTACTTTCAATCATATAAAAGGATTACTTCAAAATGGTATTACTCCAGAGATTATCGCAAAATCTTTTGGCATATCGGTTCAAAAGGTAGAAGAAATTATCAAAAAATTGAAAACTTCGTCTAATTAAACAATATTGCCATGACTATTGCAGATGAAATTAGAGAAGAAGAAAGAGAAAAAACTACATTTAATTATGTTAAGGGATTACTTCAAAATGGAGCCTCAATTGAATTAATTTCAAAATCTTTTGGCATATCTGTTCAAAAGGTAGAAGAAATTATCAAAAAATTGAAAACTTCTTCTAACTAAACAAGATTGCTATGACTATTGCAGATGAAATTAGAGAGGAAACAACTTTCAATAGTATAAAAGGATTAATTCAAAATGGAGTATCAATTGAATTGATTTCAAAATCTTTTGGATTATCCATTCAAGAAGTTGAAAAGATTATTAAGAAAATAAAAAATACTTCAAAATAGAGATTATTCAATTTTGAAAGAAATATTCCCCAAACAAGCTCAAAAGGCTTGTTTTTTGTTTTTATCCAGATGATATTTCTCACTTTATTCATAGAAGAAAAATTTTTCTTAAAAAAATATTATTTCTGCATAGGGGAAAAAGGCGTGTTGTTTCACTTAGTATTTGAAAGCAAGAATAAAATGAGAATAAATCAAGAAATAATAGAACGTTACTTGAACGACGAAGCATCTGAGGGCGAAAGATTCTTTGTTGAAAGATGGTACGCTTCGTTTGAAAATAAACCTGACGGCTTGAGTGATTTAACCGAAGAAGAGCGAGCCGAACTTAAAAATAAAATCAAGGAGGCAATTCAAGAGCAAATTAAACACAAGGAGAAATACAATCCTCCTCGTTGGGTTTGGGCAGTGGCAAGTATGGCGGCGGTATTGGTGATTGTAGTTGGGCTATCGTTTTATTTCTTGCCAAATGACAAGGAGAAAATCAGTAAAATCAAATCGGATATTCCAATTTCCGATTGGGCAAAGTATGAAAACTCTTCTGCTAAAATTCTCAAAGTTGTTTTACCCGATGGAAGTATCGTTTTATTACAGCCCAAAACTCAATTGAGCTATAATCAATCTGACCGACTGTACAGACAAGTAAACCTGAAAGGAGAAGCCTTTTTTGACGTTAAAAGAGATGAAGCTCGTCCATTTTTGATTTACTCAGGCAAAATGACAACCACCGTTTTAGGTACAAGCTTCAACGTAAAGGCTTACCCAACAATGGAAACTTTTGAGGTGTCGGTCGTTACAGGAAAAGTTTCAGTGAAAAATGAAACAGAAAAAGAGATTATTCTACTACCAAAACAACAAGTTGTGTTAGCAACAAAAACCGATGAAATGCAAGTAAATGTTTTGCCACCTGATAAAACATTTTATTGGGAATTGTCATCGCTACAATTCGACGACACCAATATGGAAGATGTTGTAAAAAGCATCGAACATAATTTTAATGTACAGATTGAATTATCACCCAAACTCCAAAACTGCCGCTTGAGCGGAAATTTCGACAACGTACATCTCTCTACGATTCTTGAAGTCATTTGCCGTTCCATAGAAGCGGAGTACGTAATTGATGGACAAAATATTTCCTTGAAAGGAAACGGCTGTCCATAACATAGCAAAAAACAAATCTATAAAAACTCCTACTGCACTCAAATCAATTTGGGTGAGCTGGGAAAACTATGTCCCAAAAAAATTAAACAATCTAAATTTAATTAACCAATGAAAAAATTTTTAGCTTTAAAGCATACGATGCTAACCATTATGAAAATTACGATTAGTCAATGTCTTTTATTCGCTATCTTTTCGGTGATGGCTTTAGGCTCTCCGAGCAAAGCCCAGCAAATTTTGACCAGAGAAGTGTCTATCAAACTAAGCAATGTAAGCTTAAAGACTGTTTTGATAGAAATAGAAAAACAGTCGGGAGTACGTTTTGTGTATAGCAACAATACGATTCAGCTTAATAAAGATGTAAGCATAGAAGTCAATCGTGAAGCCTTGCATTCGGTTTTACCTAAACTTCTTTTCCCTAATCAGATTCGTTATGAAGTGGTAGAAGAGCAAATTATTTTGAAGAAAAGTAAAGAACAAACCAACGCTTTTCCCAGTGAAAAAGAAGTGGTGGTGGAAGACGAAAAAGTATCAGGCAAAATTAGCAGTGAAAAAGGCGAAGCGTTAGTCGGCGTAAGTATTTTGGTAAAAGGCACAGCAAGAGGTACTGTTACCGATGCTGAAGGAAAGTTTAGTATCGTTGCCAAAGAAGGCGAAGTACTGGTGTTTTCATTTATTGGATATAAAAAAGAAGAAATCAAAGTCAGTGCCAAACAAGTAATCGCCCTGACTTTGAAAGAAGATAATGCACAATTGGGTGAAGTTGTAGTCATTGGTTCACGCTCTACGGTGGCTCGTACCAATGTTGAACGTCCCGTTCCCGTGGATGTGATTAGTGCCAAAGAATTGCAATCGACTGGGCAAACAGAATTGTCGCAACAAGTACAATTTATGTCACCTTCGTTCAATTCAGCCAAAAATGGTATCAATGGCGTTGCCAATTATGCCGACCCTGCATCTTTAAAAGGCTTATCTCCCGACCAAATGTTGGTACTCATCGACGGCAAAAGACATCACCAGTTTGCGGCACTCAACAACAACGTAACCGTTGGAAAAGGAACAGTCGTAACAGATTTAAACGCAGTACCTTCTTTGGCTTTGGAAAGAATGGAAATTTTACGAGATGGTGCCGCCGCTCAATACGGCTCAGATGCCATTGCAGGTATTGCCAATTTGGTTTTGAAAAAATCTGTAAACAATGGTACAGCACAAATCCAGTATGGCGTTACTGGCGAAGGGGATGGCGGAGGCTATTCTGTGGGTTTAAACTACGGTTTTGCTTTAGGAAAAAGAGCCTCATTAAATATTACGGGTAATTATCAGGATGTAGCAGGAACAGACCGCTCAGACCCTTACAATCCTCAACCCGTCGCTGGCGGAGCTTATACGGGGATTTATACCAACGTAAAAGCAACAGATGAAGCAGCTTTAAAATCAAGAGGATATTGGGGCGATGGTACTTATGGTTCATTTCGCCCAACAGCTTATGGAAGTAATGCCATGAAATCGGGACAATTGTTTTATAACCTTGATGTTCCTTTAAAAACTGATTGGACGCTTTACTCTTTTGGCGGATTTTCTCAGAAAGACGTATTTGCTCGTGCTTTTCTTCGTACAGCTTTGCCCACAAGTGCTACGTCTAATGTTGATTTGTATCCCGATGGTTATGTGCCAGAATTGCCCGGTACGTCGGTCGATTACTCTTCTTTTGTAGGCATCAAACGCAAAACTTTTACAGGTTGGAATTGGGATTTTAGTACAGGTTATGGAAGAAACTATTTAGACCAATCGGCTAAGAACTCTTCAAATGCTTCGATGGGGGCGGCTTCTCCCAAAGATTTTTACATCGGTAGAATTTCTTTTGGACAAAGTTTGACTGAAATCAACGCTTCTAAAACGGTGTTAGGTTTATGGAATACCAAATCTGTCAACTTTGCTTTTGGAGCACAATACCGAGTTGATAATTTTGCACTTAGTGCAGGTGATGAAGCATCGTACTTAGTTGGCCCATTAGCGGCTACCAAAAATAAAACGCCCGGTTCTCAAGGAAGGGTAGGGATTGATAAAGCCGATGAAAAAAGTGTAAATCGTTCAAATATAGGAGTGTATGCCGATGTGGAAAGTGATATTACCAATCGTTTGTTGGTCGCTGCTGCTTTACGCTATGAAAATTATAGTGATTTTGGCAGTAATATTTCTGGAAAATTGGCTTCAAGATTGAAAATTACAGAAGTATTTTCAATCAGAGGTTCAATTAATAAAGGTTTCAGAGCACCGCTATTGCAACAAATTGCCAATGCCGCAACAACCTCTACGGTGCAGAATGGAATTATTAGAAGTACCAAACAATTGCCTTCAGACGACCCACGCTTAAAACAAATTGGTATCGAAGACCCCAAACCAGAAACTTCTTGGAACTATAATTTAGGTCTTACGGCTACTTTGGGCAAAAATCTTTTATTGACAATTGATGCTTATCAAATAGATATTTCTGATAGAATTATCATTACCGAAAACCTAAATGTAAACAATATTACCGCTTTAAAGAACCTGTTTCCTAATTTTCAAGAAATTACTTTTTTTACCAACGCCATCAACACAGGAACGAAAGGGATAGATGTAGTGGCTTCTTACAAACAAAACATTGGTGCTAAAAGTAAGTTTACCGCCAGTGTTGCCCTTACGGTCAATAAAACAGAAATTACCAACATCAAAGCAACACCTACGGCTTTGCAACAAGATACCAAAGCAACGGTGGTGCTAATTGACACGGTAAGTAGAGCTTTGATTGAAACCAGTCAGCCACATAGCAAAGTATTGGTATCTTTGGGCTATCAAGTAGGAAAATGGAACATCAACTTTAGAAGTTCATATTTTGGAGAAGTGACAGCTTGGGAAAAACCTTCTGGACAAAACCACCGCAGTCAAACTTTTGGTGGTAAAAACCTCTTCGATGCCTCGGTTGTTTATAATTTCAACAAGCATTTTAGCCTTACTTTGGGCGGAAACAATTTTACCAATGTATATCCAGATAAAGTATTTAGTAATTATGCTTCTTATTCAAACGGACAAGTACCTTATACCAGAAATGCCAATCAGTTTGGTTTCAATGGAGCATATTATTATAGCAGTCTAACGATTAAGTTATAAGCGTTTATCAATTATTTTAGCTCAAAGCTCACTACTCATAGCTATCATTTTACTACTGTGTACAACTTATAAATATTTACAATTTGTCCAACTTATTATTACTACTGGTTTGCTTGAGCATTGGCGTACTCCTCAGAAGGCTGAAAAGTTTTTCTGAGGATGCTCCAAGCGTTTTAAACAGCATTATTATTTATGTGTGCTTACCAGCAGTTACCCTGCTCAATACCACCGAAATACATTTTAGTAAAAATCTTCTACTCCCGATTTTGATGCCTTATTTGCTATATATTGGGTCTTTTATTTTTTTTAATTTGGTCGCATCTTTCATAAATATTGATTCTAATACCAAGGGAGCATTGATTCTGACGGCTGGCATCAGCAGTATTTCATTCGTTGGCTTTCCGATTTTTGAAGTACTTTTTGGCAAAGAAGGTTTACAAACGGGTATTTTGATGAGCCAAGCAGGTTCGTTTGTAGTGTGCGGAACGTTAGGAATTTTTACGGCATCTTATTACTCTTCGGCTGCTTTTTCGATGAAAGCCGTTATCTTAAATATTTTTAAATTTCCTCCATTTATAGCCTTTTGTTTGGCACTTGTACTGAATATTTTCGACTGGCATTTTCCCTTGTGGAGTAAGCAAATATTAGATAAAATCGGAAATCCTTTTGGCTTTTTAGCTTTACTTTCAATTGGTTTACAAATCAATTTTCAGAAAAACCAATTAGACTTGAAATCCCTTTTTTATGGTTTATTGTATAAATTATTCATTGCTCCTTTATTAATTTTTGTAATTTATGTCCTCATACTGGGCGAATACACGCCTTTGGGTAAACTTTGTGTCATTGGAGCAACCTTAGGTTCGATGAATACCGCCACTATTATAGCCATAACTTATAAGCTCAATCCAACTTTAGCAACACAGATGGTTAGTATCAGTATTCCATTATCTTTATTGAATGTTGCTGTTTGGTATGGATTAATGCTTTATTTTTAAATTCCATAACAAATTATTAAAATACATAAAGTATTCTTTTACTTGTTAGAAAAGTGTTTTAAGCAATGATACAAATTCAAAAAAATCTGATTAATGGACGATTTTCATACACAGAGTTTAGCAGAGTTTTAATGAGTTTCACAGAGTATTTTTACAATGTTTCTCTGTGAACCTCATTATATTCTCTGTGTTCCTCAGTGTCTTTTATAAGATTGCCCATTAGTCAGCAAAAGACATTTCAATAACAATCAAGTTGTTGATTTCCAAAACCTTAATCACTAAATCATTAAATCGCTCAATTTCTAACTAAAAGAAATCATTGCTAAACAATTGATAATTTCCATGAAAAAACTATTTCAAAACTTAACTTTTTGGGTACTTACCGCTATTACCGTTGGGGTACTGTTGGGGCATTTTGCTCCTGCGATTGCCTTACAACCTATCTTAGAAAAGCCAATCAAATTCAGTTTATATTTATCTGAGTTCGAAATAAAGACTACTTTTAGCGAGTTCCTCAGCAGTATTTTTATCAGTATTGTCAAAATCTTTATTTGTCCTATCATTTTTATTACCATCATGTTGGGTATAATTTCGATGGGAGATTTAAAAAAAGTAGGCAAAGTAGGAGCGAAGGCATTGTTGTACTTTGAGGTAGTAACTACGCTTGCCCTTTTCATCGGTATTATTACAGCCAACATCATTCGCCCCGGCGACGGCGTAGTGACTTCTGAAATCAAAGGCGGTGATATTTCAAAATATACCAAATCGGCGGAGGCTTTTAGTTGGTTGAAGTTTCTCATGGATAACGCTACGCTACAAGTACTGATTATCGCTATTATTTTAGGGGTGGTTTTCAGTAATTACTCAAAACGTAACGACATTGTGGCTTTTTTACAACCTATTTCTAAAAAAATATTTTGGGCTTTGCACAAAGTAATGCTTTTTGCTCCAGTCGGTGCTTTTGGTGGCATGGCATTTACCATTGCCAAATACGGCGTACATACGCTTTTACCTTTGGGAAAACTGATGGTGACGGTTTACAGCACTATGGCAATTTTTGTTTTTGTGGTATTGTATTTTATTCTAAGAATGTATAAAATCAATCTTTGGAAATTTTTAAAGTACATTCGTGAAGAGTTACTGATTGTTTTAGGAACATCTTCTTCAGAAGCGGCTTTGCCTTCTTTGATGGAAAAATTGGAAAGAATGGGTTGTTCAAAGTCGGTTGTGGGCTTGGTTGTTCCTGCGGGTTATTCCTTTAATTTAGATGGAACGACCATTTATTTGTCGATGGCGGTACTTTTTTTAGCACAAGTATTCAATGTTCACTTAGATTTGCAACAAATCTTGACGATAATCGGTATCTTGATGATTACTTCCAAAGGTGCGGCTGGTGTGACGGGTAGTGGTTTTATTGTGTTGGCTTCCACACTTTCGGCGGTAAAAGTGATTCCTGTAGAAGGTTTAGCCTTACTTTTGGGGGTCGATAGATTTATGTCGGAAGCGAGAGCCATCACTAATTTTATCGGAAATGGCGTAGCAACAATATGGTTAGCCAATAACGAAGGCGAATTTGACCGTGAACAAATGGAAAGAGTGCTTTGAGTGCTGAGTTTTGAGTTTGGAGTGGGGAGTTGTCCTTGCCTAAAATAGGTTGCCCTGATTTTTAAACAAGTTAAAGTAATCAAAATTGTAAAATAGTTTGATTTGGGTTGATGTTTTTTGAATAATCACAAGTCCAAATCGGTAAATT